>NZ_JBIAQI010000040.1:0-75787 GCF_042888905.1 Streptosporangium sp. NPDC002721 | reverse complement strand
GGCAGCACGATAGAACAGCATCCGAAGCCCCTGGTTGCGACGGTGTGGATTGTGGTGATCAACCCGTCTACCAGGGGTTTCTCTATGTCGTCAGGCGAACGTCAACCTTGCGATCACGCTGTGACCAGCAGCCTGCTGCCAAGGGATGAAAAACGTTCACTGATTCCCGACCGCGTTTGCGTGTGGGGAGAACGAAGGCCGGATCGAACACCCCAGGACCGGTGCCGGTGGAGGTAATGGTGTACTCGTGCCGGGCGGAGGACACTTCGCTGTACGTCCGGGGGCTGTAGCCAGTCATCAGCCATTTTTGCTCTTGCAGCAACTGTCCCTGCAGTACAAGGGCGTCGGTCGTGGTGCCACCCTCGAAATTGGCCACCGTGCCGCCGAGTCCTCGCAGGTAGGTCTGGGTGGTAACCGTGTATTGCGATGGATCGGTGCCCGTACCCTCAAGGATGCGTACGGTGCCATAGCCGCGCCAATCAGTGGATGGAGGCGCGTAGAAGGGATTGGCGTACACAATTGGTGAGGCCCATCCAGTGGGCCCTACGTACTCATATGCAGTGACCATGTCCGGAGACCCCGCGACCAAGTCGCGTTCGGTCACGGATTTGACCAGCTGCTTGAAATAGACCGTCCAGGCGGTGTTACCGGGAATGCTTTGATTAATCTTGTAACAGTCGCCGGTGGTATCGGCGAAGTAGTTGGTACCGTCTCGTCCCTTGCCGCCCGAGCACGGATCGGCCTGCTCATATGTGACGTTGACCCGGCCGCCAAGACCATTGCCGATCGATCCGATCCTGGGCACCATTCGCCACGACAGGAAGCTTGTCCAGTCGGACATGTCGTCGTAGACCATCTTGCCCGCGAGCATCACCGCGTCGAAATCGGTGGGCGGTAATTTGATCGAGGGTGAGCCATCGGTCGAGGTCAGACCCGTCTGCTGAACGGTGTCGAGCCACAACAAGGGGTCGTAAGGTCCTACCTCAGGAAAGTCCGTGCGGGTGTATATCCATGTCTGGGTGTAGTCATAGCGATTTACTGAACTCCAAGAACTGGTTGTAGGATTTCGGGACTCTGTAAGGATTGAGCTGAGTTTCCGAGTTGAGAAGAATGCGATCGCACTGTTTCCGCAGCCGCTAAAGACGTTACAGCGCAGATCGGTGGGCACGTCCACCGTGCCTCGGTCAACCGTGGTGAGTGTCATCCGCGCTGTGGGAACGCTGCCAGCGACTTGGGTGTTGTGACCCCAAGCCACCTGGGACAGGAACCCACCCCGATCGTAGGACTGCGGATAAACCGCATCGTCAAAACAAGACGGATAACAGAGATGGTTTGTCTCGCGGTTGTAGCTGTAGTCGATGATGTTCTCGTTGCGGTCGATCTCCTGGTCCAGATTCCACCGCCACACCCCCGCGCAAGTTGGCGGGGAGAAGTCGGCCCAGTAGCGGTCGGAGCAGGGCTCGCCGAAGTTGTTCCCCACGTAGGGCACCTGCCAGGACGCGTCTCTGGTGTACCCGAACCGATAGATCGTGCCGTCGGAGGAGGTCAATCGCCAGTAGTCCTGGCCGCTGGCCGCACCCGTCAGCGATTCGATCTTCCATCCGAGATCCGGGACGGTCTTGTACAGACCCGAAGTGCGATCCTTGACGATCTGCGCGGATTTGCCATCCACGTGTAGCAGCAGCTCAGACTGGGTGAGGTCGTTGGTGGAAGAGTCACCGTCGTTGAGGTCGGGAGATTCCCAACAGACGTGGTCGCCGCCGTCGGCGGTCTCCGCAACCCAGACCTGGTTGCCCTCTGTGCCGTAGTAGTAGTACACGTCACAGCGACGGTAGCGTCGCTCGATGAAGCCGGTGTTCAACTCCCAGCCTGCGCCCACCACTCCAGACTGGTTGTTCGTCCAGGAGCCCTGCCCATCGATGGATGAGGCGTCATAAGTAAAGGCGAGGTCCGGGCCGTTTCCGGCAGGTGCAGGCGGTTCGGCGATTGGTAGATCGTAGGTGAACACTCCACCCGATGCGCCGGCCTGCCAGGCGCCAGACGGCTTGAGGTCTGTTGCCGTGAAACTGCCGTCTTGGCTGTTCGGGCCTGCCGCGAGCAGGTACACGACGTTGCTGTTCTGCGCCGCACCGGATTTCGTGCTCGTCGATGCGGCGACCTTCTCCGTGCCGTTCGCGGGGTTGTTCGGCTGTATGGGCAACGCCGGAGTGGCATCCGAGGTTGTCGGAGGTGGCGTCGCCGTCACATCTGCGGTAAGCGTGCCAGAGTTGATGTCATTGACGGCTTTGACTGGCCGGGGCCGTACGACGCAACTCTTGGGACGTGGTGTCTCCAGTACACACGCTGGGAGCGTGATGAGTTCGAGACGGCCTGCGAAGTTGCCGCTGAAGGCATCCCGGAAGCCTGCGTAGGAGAACTGTGCGCGGATCGTGCCCGGTTCGGGGATCCCATCTCCTCTGCTGAATCGAACGCCTAGACCGACTCCACCGATTGCACGAACGGTTTCAGGAGAAAGCGTCTCGACCTTGACCTTTTCGACGCGACTGGTTCTCGCGCTGGTTCCCTCACCCGCAGGTTCGCCAACACGAATCGGAAGATCCTTTACGGCGGTTAGTTCGTCGGCTTTTACTGGTATCCCGATCTCGGCCCGGCCAGGGGTCGGCCACACCGGGTCGCGGTGCCGGGGCTTCGGCTGGTTGGACTCGGCACCCGCAGGCACTTTTACCGGGGGGACTGGGCGGCTTTTGACCGACTGTTCGTTTTCTGTTTGAAGCGTCGCGGCTGCGACAGGCCGTGCGAGATCGCCAGGAACGCCAATATCGGCGATCAAGACCGCTGCGCAAATCCAGACCGAAATGTTCGCGATCCAGAACCGTCTGCGCCAGATCCGCATTCGAACTCCCATCAGGGCGCGCTGACGCAGAGCCCGCTAAGGGCCCGTATCAGCGGAAACAGCTTCGAGCGAACTCAGTTATCGTCAGCGGCCTTGAGAGAAGATGCAAGATCGCATGAGAGTGATCAGCTGACGGCCCTAAGTGATGTCGGCGCAAATGATGAGTAAGGACTGTGCAGGTCACTCTGGAAGTCCGACGAGGTGTAAGACTTTGACGACTCACTCAAAAATTGCTGTGTGACTTTTTTCACTGCGGTATGTGTTGTGTAAAACCAAATTGCACTATCGGTATTGGTGATATCGCATAGCGTGCAGCGAAGGATCCTCTCGATCTGGACCTTGGGATACCGGTACTACATCGGTAGATCTTTGAGGCGTTCGTCAGCGTGGCTGCGGGTGTATCGGCGATGGTCTGCGAGTGACCTTGTGCCTCACTTACGATCTCGTCGTGTCATGGGATACCGAGCTCACGGCGGTGACCTCGAGGATCGCTGATCGGCTGTTCAAGCGGCCCGAGCCGAAGGCGACCTTCGGCGACCTGGTCCGCGGGCTGCTGGCCGATGTGCCGCGTAAGAACTCCTGGCAGTTGGCCGACCATGTCGGGCATCCGACTGCCAATCTGATCGAGTGGCTGCCGGCACGGGCCAAGTGGGACGCTGATGCGCTCTGCGATGACGTGCGCGCCTACGTCGTAGAGCATTTGGGGAGTACCGATGGGGTGCTGATCGCCGATGACACGCAAGCGATCAAGAAGGGTGACCGGTCGGTCGGAGTGGCCCGTCAGTATTGCGGGTTGACCGGCCAGGTCGAGAACTGCCAGGTGATGCCGATGCTCACCTACGCCTCCGCAGTCGGGCATGCGTTTATCAACCGGCGGCTCTACCTGCCCGAAAAATGGGCCGGTGACGCGGAACGGCGCAAGGTGGCGGGCGTGCCGGAGCGAGTGACGTTCGCGACCAGGCCTCAGCAGGTGATCGACATGCTGGAGGAGGAACGGCGGGCGGGCACACTGTTTCGCTATCTGGCCGCCGACTCCGGCTACGGCCGTGATCCGGGCCTGCGCGCCTACTGCCATACCCATCAGATCGGCTATGTGATGGCCGTTGCGGTGGATCTGCCGCTGCTGGACGTGCGCGGCGGTGGCGAGCCGGCCGGGCATGTGCTGGACCGGCTGCTGGCTCATGCCGGCCCGGGGCTGTGGGAGCGCCGCTCATGCGGCGAGGGCACCAAGGGTCGACGCGCCTATGACTGGGCGGCGGTCGCAGTGGCCTTGGCGGGGCAGTTTCCGTCCGACGGTCACGCGCATACCTTGCTGATCCGCCGGAGCGTCACCGATCCCGACGACGTCGAGTTCTTCTTATCCCATGCCCTGACCGGCACGCCGGTCACCGAACTCATCACCGTCGCCGGGCTGCGCTGGAAGATCGAGGAGAACAACGAGACCGGCAAGGACCTGCTCGGCCTGACCGACTACCGGATTCGCAAGTGGGACGGCTGGCACCGCCATGTCACCACGGCCATGCTCGCCTTGGCCTTCCTCGCCGTCAGCCGCGCTGACCTGGATGACCAAACCATCCCCGAGCCGGTGCCGCTCGCTGCCGATCAGGGAAAAGACCCACGACATCGGGAGAGTCTCAGCTGACTCCAAGCCTGCTGATCCGGCCATCCACGGCCGGGATTCGCCGCGTCTTCGCCCGCCTCATCGTGCCTGCCACCAGCGCTGTCGAGCATGTCCTGTCCCGGTCCGGATTCCGGCAAGCCCATCAAACCCGCGCGCTGATCAGCCACTACCGCCGACGAGGCGACCCGCTACCAAGCGATCTACGAATGTAGTACCGGGAAGCGAGGTGAATTCTCCCCGCCGGCCTTCGCCACGGCCAGGGCACGTTGGAACCGGTCACCTGGGATGCGGTTGGCACCGGTCTTCTGACCGGGTCGTCTTACCGATAACTGGTAACTCCGGTACCCGGACCCGGTCGTGAGGCCGGGCGTCGCATGTGGTGCCCGGCCTTCGCATGTCCGGGTCCTCGTCCCGCTGAGGCGATCGTCGTCCTCGAAGGCATCGAAGCGGAGCACCAAGCTGGATGAGCCCGTTATGTCGGTGGGTACTGCGAGCATGACCGGATGATCGCGACCTCCGATGACTACTCCTGGTTCTCCCGCGAACGCTTCCCCGAGTTGGCGAATGCCTACTGCCTCACCTACGTCCGCGGCTTGACGCCCGAAGAAGTGGTGACCCGGCTCGGCGTCCGGGGCGAGGACTGTTCTCAGATGACGCTTGACGAGCTGATCTGGTATTCCGGCCTCAACTTTCACGAGCAGCAGTCCTTCGGCGCCGTCGCCGTCGGAGACTGGACGCTCCTCGTCGAGGTCAACGGCTTGCTCGGCACCACCGAAGAGGTCATCCTGCCGCTGTCTGCGGGCACCCGCCTCGTCTCCCAGTTCTACCTTGAGGTCAAGGGGATGGACTACTTCCACTGGGTCGACGACGGGAAGATCCGGTTCGAGTTCGCTTACCAGGAGGGCTATTCCCACTGGGTCGAGGACGGAGAGATGCGGCTCCTGTTCCCGGACGAGGAGAACTACTCGAAGGAGATGCCGGACGAACTCGCGGAGACCTTGGATCGGATCAGCGGCGCCGACCCTCACGAAGGACCGGCGTTCGTCCTGGCCGAGAGCCTCACCGGGATCACAATGACGCCGCAGTTGCTGGAGGGGTCCATCTACCTGTGCGGAGGCGTTCCCAGACGGACATGAGCGGGACCCCTGCGAAGGGGAGGCGCCGAACCGGACTGGGAAACATGCCGACGTCGTGCTGTGACCGAGAGTTGTCCACCTACTTTCCGGACAGGTCGAGTATCAAGGCGTCACTGGCTCTGGCATCGGGCGCGGACCGTACGACGCCCGCCGTCCGCCACCCCCAGCGCTGGTACATGGCGTGGGCGGGAGCGTCCGGACTGGCCAGCAGCGTTGCGTACGGCGTGTCCTGCCGGGCCAGCAGCGTCTCCAGGAGCTGTCGGCCGATGCCCCGTCGCCGGTAATCCTTGCGGACGTCCAGCTCGATCACCG
Organism: Streptosporangium sp. NPDC002721; assembly: GCF_042888905.1. NCBI lineage: Bacteria > Bacillati > Actinomycetota > Actinomycetes > Streptosporangiales > Streptosporangiaceae > Streptosporangium > Streptosporangium sp. NPDC002721. Next base: position 69,825 of record NZ_JBIAQI010000040.1, on the reverse strand, counting down.
CGAACTTCGGCGAGTCCGTCAACTCGGCGGGTGCGGGAGCGGCCTCCCCTCCCCACCACCGATCCGCCCCGAACGCGAGGCCGAAGGAGAATCCCACGAGCTCCGACCCGTCTCGCGCCGACACCAGGGCGAAGCTGTCATTCTTCACCTGCCTGCCCGTGCGCTCAAGGAATCGCTCACGGCTGTGGAGCGGCCCGGACAGATAAGGGGGCTCGGCGTAATTCTCCAGATACAGGTGGACGTACTCATCGCCGAGCACCTCGGCGGCACCCTCGCCGGTCAGGTACTGATATTCGATGTCGGTCACGTGTCCTTCCCCGCTGCCGTCAGGGCGAGGTATTCCCGGTATTCCGTAATGGCGCGTTGTGCCTTGTGTCCCGCAGGCGCGGCGTCGGCCACACCGTGAGCGACATGGAGCACGAACTGCGTCATACGCGAAGGTTCGATGCTTTTCACGATTGTGATGGCACAGTTCAGTCCGTCGGTGACATCTCCCTCGCGTACCGCCGACGCTGCCTGATGCAGGCGGATCTGGGCTGCTTGCCGATTGCGCCCCGCGGGGTAGGAGTCGAGCGCTTCCCGCTGCGCGGCAGGTGCGGACGGGGCGCCGATCAGGGTCAGGACGAGGGACCGGGCGTGCAGCAGCCGAGACTCCGACCAGCCCTCGGCGGACATGGTGTTACCGGTGACGCTGTCGGGGAGCATGGCGAAAACCTTGACCTGTTCGGCCAGGTTGGCGTACGCACCGGCGTGATCCCCCATGAGGGCCAGCGCGTGGGCGCGGGAGCCCAGGGCGGTCACCGCGGCACGACCCGGACGATCAGCGGTGAGGTCCAAGGCCGTTTTCGTGCGTGACAGCACCACATTCAATGGGCGGTGCTCATAGAGGGCCTGAATCGCCTCGAACGCGTACGCGGCGGCGATGAACTCAGGATCACCGGCCTGAGTGGCCGCCCTGCGTGCTGATCCCCACCAGTGTCTCGACCCGCGACGGTCCCCAGCCGATCCCAGCGTGTACGCGAGGAGGAATGTCAGCCGGGCGTTCACGCGTGCCCAGCCCACTGCTTCTTGGCTGGGGAGGGACGGCAGGGTCTGCTGGAGGGTCAGGAGATCCACGGACAGGTCGCGAATCACTTCGGCCAAGGGTCGCGAGACGATCCCGTGGGCGTGCTCCCATGTGATTTCTTCCCACATGTCCAGGTCGGGTCCACCGAGTCGCTGGTCGACGATGGTGCGCAACTGCTCCAACCCCGGGATCAGAGAAGACACGCTCATTCCTGCGGCGCTCAGAAGGAGTCGCCTCCGTGCTTCGTCCATAACGACAGGATCCGCCAGAGTCGGCGATCCCGCCAGCGGTGCCACTGCGGTTCTGGCGGCTTGGACGAGTGCGTGCAGGGACGTCAAAGCGCTGTCGGCGCGGTAAAGCCTGTCGAGGCTCTCGACGGCCTCGATCGGCGCGAGGCGCTCGCCACGCTCCCAGCGGCCAAGAACCGACCAATCAGTATTGATTTGCGCCGCAATGTCTTTGAGAGAACCTCCGCGGAGCTCTCGCCAATGCCTTAGGGATGCGCCAAAAAGGGCAGTTGGTGACTTTGAGGGATCAATCATATCGGGCCGACGAGGCATGACGACCTCCCGCTGTATTGGCCGATCTGGCTGCTCCGATTAGCCAAAACAGATCTCTGGATGGGCATTTGAACTCCCTTCACTATGGCATGTAAGGAAACGCTGGACGCACCTCTCAAGTCCGGCTGGTTCCGCGTTTATCTTTTTTTCTTTTCTGTACCGGAACAGCGACGACGAACTGCCGGAGGCCCACGATGGCTGATGAAACAGCGGGCGCCCGCCTGCCCGCCGTACATGTCTCGGAAGCAACGGTCGAGAGGCATGACAGGAGGCTGGCCGTCGTGCAGCGGTTGCTGATGGTTCACGGCGTTCACTCGTACACCGTTCACACCGTCAGCCTGAGGTTGTCCGGTGAAGACGGCCGGCCGATCCCGCTGGGAAGGCCCAAGGTGTACGCCCCCGAGCTGGTCGTTCGCGGGGATTCCGGACGGGTGGCCACGGTGACCGTGGGGGAGCGCTCCGGCTGTTACCTGGTTTCCCTGCCAGGTCGCAGCGACCCGCAGGCGGAGCGGGAGCCGCAACATGTCGCGGGCCTGATCCTCGCCGCTCGACCCAGCGGTGCGTCATGACGGCCGCCGCACACGCTGCGCCAGCGGCGTTGTATGGAGAGGCTGCGGTGCCAGGTCTGCGGGAAAGCCGCGACCGACCCGGCCACGGGCCGCATCCCCTGGATCATGACCGATACCGCGTTCCACGAGATCCCCGGCGACTCCACCGGCGGCTTCACCAGCGCGCCCCCACCTGCTGGGCCTGCATCCCGGAGGCGCTGGCCACCTGCCCGCAACTTCGTATCTCCTCGACCGTCTGCACCGCCGCCCGCGCAGAGCCCGTCGCCGTACTGGCCGACGTGTTCACCCCCGGTCCGGGCCGGAGAGCCGTTCCCACGAGGGAGCACAACGTCGAGATCGACCTGAAAGACGAGATGACATCAACGTTGACTCCACGGTATGCCGGGCCCACCAGCACGCCGCCGGGGCCCGCCAAGAAAGGGGGCTTCCAGAAGGAGCCGCCCGGCGGCGTCACCATTGTGAACGTCCTTGCTGTGACGGCGCGTGAGCTTCTTCGAAGCCAGGCTTTCCGCTGTCGGCCAAGACGGTCGCGCCTCCGAGGGCGTGGGCGACAGGATCGTCACCATGCAGCCGATCTTCGTTCTCGTGCACAGTCCGTCCGTAGGTCCCTCCACCTGGCATCCGGTTGCCGAACACCTGACGGCAGCGGGATACCAGGTGCGGGTGCCGTCCCTGCTCCGGATAGGCGCCGGTGCTCCGCCCTTCTGGCCCCCCGTCGTCGACGCCGTCCGCAACGACCTCCGGCAGGCCCCGGCCGACAGCCCTGTCACGTTGGTGGTCCACAGCAACGCAGGGTTGTTTCTCCCGGAGATCCGCTCGGGCCTCGACCAGCCGGTGACCAGCTCGATCTTCGTCGATGCCGCGCTACCGGCCCGGATCGGACCGACCCCCGTCGCCCCACCCGAGCTGCTGGAGTTCCTCCGCCCGATGGCTGTGAACGGCAGGTTGCCACGCTGGACCGACTGGTGGGACGAGGCAGACGTCGCACCCATGTTCTCTGATCCGACGGTGCGGCAGACAGTCATCGAGGAGCAGCCCACCCTGCCGCTGTCCTACTACGAGCAGCACATCCCGGTGCCCGACGGCTGGGACGATCACCCCTGTTCCTACTTGCTGTTCGGCCCTCCGTATGACGACATCGCCGCCGAGGCACGTGAACGCGGCTGGCGTGTGGCACACCTGCCCGGCGCACACCTCCACCAGATCATCGATCCTGCCGGCACAGCCCGGCACCTCATCGAACTCGCCACTACGACTTGATCCACTTCCGATACACGCTCTAGGCCGAGGTCAGCGCGGCGCGGACCAGCGAATCGTAGGTGTCGGTCACCCGCTCCAACTCGACACCGAGCGACCGCGCGAAGGTGTCGAGCTCGACCTGCACGGCGGTTCCGGCTTCCTCGCCGCTCACCGTGCGCTCGATCTCGATGAAGGTCCCGGCGTGCTCGACCTCGTCAACGCAGATCGTCATGCTTCCCAGCGTCGCGGTGCGTCGGGTCTTCACGATGCGGACCGTGGGATGAAAACCCATGAGCGTGATGGCGTGATGCATCTGCTCCCGGTCGGCGACGGTCGTCTCGTGCTCCAGGCACGCCATCGCGTTGTCGACGGGCCGCTTCACGGTGAACAGGTGCCTACCCTGCTGGGTGCGCAGCCGGGCGAACGACCTGCCGATCTTGCTGTCGGCGTAGGTCCATCCGTCCTCGGCGTACGCCTGATCGTCCTGACGCACAGGAGCAGACAGCGGCGCCCCCCGTTGAGCGAGGGCACCCTCCAGCGCCGCCAGGTCACCCACCCGGTATTTGACCTCGATCTCCTGCGCCCCGTGCGTCACGACGGCCTCCCCGAGTTCTGCTGCGACTCGGGGAGCCTACCGAGATCGCCATGGCCCTGAACTGAGGAACGTGGCAGCTGATGGCCTCGTCATCACGATGGGCATCCGCTGGTCGGCTCAGTCGATTGTCACGACCTCGCTCGCGACTTCTACTGTCATCACGTCGGCCGGAAGGACAGGGACCGGCCAGGAGGGGGCGGCCCGCCAGTGGGGCCAGTCGTCGCCGAAGACCCCACTGCGGTTCTCGATCATCGCCACCACCTCGGCGCGGGCCTCCTGTACGCCCTGGTGTTCGGCGTCGGTGATGATGCCCATCCTTCGGCCCTGGTCGTATTCGTCCTCGTCCTTCCAGGTCCACCGCGACAGGTCGGGCTCCACGACGAGATCGACGAACAGGTCGAAGGTGTCGATGCCGTTGAGGGTGCGCCGGTAAGGGCGTTGGAAGTTGATGTACCAGCGGTCCAGGCGGTGATCTTGAGTGAAGAACAGGTTGACGCTGAAGAACGCATGCCGGCCGACGATGCTGAGCCAGATAGTGTCTCGCCACGTCCAGGGGCCCAGCTCCCACTGCCGTGCGGCGAGGTTGGTGGTCGAGGCGTCGCGTGACGCGGTGTCACCGGTTCGCAGCCAGTCGATCCATGTGGTCGGGGCGAGACTTCGAATGCCGGGCCAGTAGGCCAGGGCGAGTTCGTGGCCGGTGTCGTGGACGACCCGGTGGGGTGAGGCCGTCCACACCCTGCCGTCGTAGGTGTCGCGCCGGATCGCTGTGGCGCCGTCGGAGAACCGGGCTGCTGCGGGGACCGTCATGGGCGCATGGTGCCATGCCGGTGGTGCCGTCGAATGCCGAAGAGAACGCGAGCCTTCGGGGCTTGGTAAATCTTTCGACCCGGTGACCGGTCCCGCCGAGTGTGTCCTGGTCTGCCATCTGGGACGGCCCGAATACTTAGCCCTTGCGCTAAGTATCCAAAGCGAGCAATACTTAGCCGCATGGCACAGTATTTGGCCGAGCTCGACGGTCTGTTCGTCGCGCTCGCCGACCCGACGCGGCGCGACGTCATCCGGCGTCTCGGTCGCGGCCCGACGAGCGTGGGCGATCTCGCCCGTGAGTTCCCGATGACCCTTCCCTCCTTCATGAAGCACGTGCGGACGCTGGAGGCGAACGGCCTGATCCGTACGGTCAAGCTCGGCCGGGTGCGCACCTGCGTGCTCAACCGCGACCGGCTCGCCCTCGTCGACGGCTGGCTCGAAGAACAGCGCCAGGTCTGGGAAGAGCGCACCGACCGCCTCGAACGTCTCGTCACCGATCCGAAGGAGAACCAACCGTGAACCCCGACCTCGACCTGACCTTGCAGCGGTTCATCCGCGCCCCCCGCGCCGCCGTATGGAACGCGTGGACCGACCCGTCCCTCTTCGGGAAGTGGTGGGTCCCGGCGCCGACCGTGTGCCGCGTCGACCGGCTCGACGTCCGGCCCGGCGGCGCGCTCGTGACGCGGCTGAGCGACGACGGGGTGGACTTCGCCCCGCACATGGACGCGACCTTCCTCCTCGTCGACGAGCTCGAACGGATCGTGTACACGAACGTGATCGACAGCGCCTGGCGCCCCGCGAACCCCGCACCGGTGCCCATGACGGCCGAGATCACGCTGAGCGACCACCCGGACGGCACGGACTACCGGATCGTCGTCCGGCACGGCGATCCGGCCGCCCGCGCCCGCCACGAGGAACTCGGCTTCCTCGACGGCGTGGGCTCGGTCACCAAGCAGCTCGCCGTGCTCGCGGAGGGCTTGGCCGCGCGGTGAGGGCCGCTCTCACCCGGTTCGCCGCCCTCGACAGGGCCGGTCAGGGCCCCGGCTCCCCGGCCGAGGACACCGGCGACGGCTTCCGAGTACACGGAAGAGGGAACCGGGATGCTCAGGGCGCTTCGGTGAGGGCGAGGAGTTCCGCTCTGGCCACGGCGAGTTGCTCACGGGTCAGGTACGGGCTCGAAAGCGCGGTGACCAGCCCCTCCGCGGCGAAGCGGACGGCGAGAGCCCGCCCTTCGGGGAGCCCGTCGGCCGCGAAGGCCGCGTTCCAGGCCTCCGCGTCGCGTCGGTTGAGCTCCTCGTCCGGGGTGACGCATCCGAGCACGGCGATGAGACCGGTGGGGGAGAAGACGTCAATCAGATACTCGCTGTCGCCCGTGAGAGCGCGGACGTAACCGCGGGTGAACTTGCCCGGCCGGTTCTCCGAGAGGTCGACGTGCGCCCGGACCTCCTTCCACATGCGGACGATGGAGTGTTCGTACACCGCCTGCAGGAGGGCGTCGCGGTTGGGGAAGTGATGCATGAGGCCGCCCTTGGTCACGCCCGCGGCGGTGGCGATGTCGACCAGGCTCACCTGGGCGCCGCGTTCGGTGAAGATCCTCTCGGCGGCGTCGAGGATCGCGCGGCGGGTGCGCTCCTTGTCACGGGTCTGACGTTCGGGCGTGGACATGTCCTTCTCCCGTCTCGGTGGTGGTCGAGGGGATGACGCGCCAGGCGACCACGGCGGACACGGCGAGGATAGCGGCGGCGATGAACGACGTGGTCTGCACGGCGGTCGTGAAGGCCTCCCGGGCGGCGGTGACGGCGCCGTCGTCGGTGACCGTGACCACGGCGGCGGCCAGCGACTCCCGAACGGTCGCGGTGTCGGCCGGGGACAGGGCGGCGGGCAGATCCAGCTCCGCGCGGTAGACGGCGCCCTGGATCGAGCCGAGGACCGCGATGCCCAGCGCGCCGCCGAGTTCGTAACCGGTCTCGGCGATGGAGGAAGCGGCACCGGCCCGCTCCTTCGGAACCGCGGTGACCACGGCGTCGGTGGACAGGGTCATGGAGACGCCGATGCCCAGGCCGAGCACGACCAGGAAGGCACCCAGACCCCAGTACGACGGGAGGGAGGCGGTGAGACCCAGGCCCGCGAGCCCGAGGGCGCCGGTGGCCAGACCGGCGCCGATCGCACGCCCGGTGCCCAGCCTCGCGACCAGGACGCCGATGAGGACGATGACGGCCAGGGAGGCGATCGTCGAGGGCAGCTCGGCCAGCCCGGCCTTCAGTGGGCCGTACTCGCGCACGAGCTGCAGGTAGGGGGAGAAGAAGAACAGCAGGCCCAGGAAGGCGAAGATCGACAGCGTGTTCGCGATCACCGCCCCGGCGAAGGCGGGGACCCTGAACAGCGAGACGTCCAGAAGCGGGAAGCTCAGCCGCGTCTGACGGCGCAGGAATGCCCATCCGGCCAGAAGCCCGATCGCGGCGCCGGCCGGGACGCTCCCGTCGAACCCGGTGCCCACCCAATGCTTGACCGCGTACACGAGCGGGACGATCGCGAGGATCGACAGCGCCGAGGAGACGAGGTCGACCGGCTGCTCCGAGCCGCCGCGCGACTCCGGCAGCAGGAGGTATCCGGCGACCAGGACCAGCAGCATGATCGGCACGTTGATCAGGAAGACCGAGCCCCACCAGAAGTTCTCCAGCAGCACGCCGCCGACCAGCGGGCCGACGGCGGCGCCGGCGGTGGCGCCGGCCGACCAGATCGCGATGGCACGGGTGCGCTGCCCGGCGTCGGTGAACATGGCGCGCACGATCGACAGCGTCGAGGGCATCAGCGTCGCACCGGCGACGCCCAGCAGGGCCCGAGCCGCGATCAGCGTCTCCGGGTCCGAGGCGAAGGCGGCCGCCACCGAGGCGACGCCGAACGCGCCACTGCCGATCAGCAGCAGCCGCTTGCGGCCGATCCGGTCGGCCAGGTTGCCCATCGTGATGAGCAGGCCGGCCAGGACGAAGGAGTAGATGTCCCCGATCCACAACAGCTGGGTGGCGGACGGGTCGATGTCGGCCGTCAGTGACGGGACCGCCAGGTAGAGGACGGTGCCGTCGATCGTCAGGAGCAGGACGACCATGACGAGGACGCCGAGCGCGAGCCATTCGCGACGACCGGCCCGCACCGGCGCGGGGGCGTTTGCTGTAGTCACGGCGAGCACTCTAACAAACCAAATGGATTGTTATAGGTTCCGGGTGGTCTGTGGGCTCCAGGGGTGAGGCAGGTGGACGGCGGGCCCTCGCGGCCGGTGCCGGGCAGGTCGAGCTGTCTCCAGTGCGCTCTTCGCGCCCTCACGGCCGGTGCTGGGCGAGCTGAACCGTCTCTCGCGGGCCCTTCGGGCCCTCGCGGTCGGTGCCGGGCGGGCCGAACCGTCTCCCGCGCGGTCTTCGGGTCCTCGCGGCCGGTGCCGGTCGACGGGCCGGGCGCGACGGGCCGCCGTCGGTGTCCGCCGGGTCTCGCCGCCGGTGCCAGCCGGGGCGGAGCCGGGCACGCCGGGCCGATACCTATTTCCGCTGCTCAGCGGCCCGGGTTTTGGTTCGCCCGAAATGGTTTGAACTTCTCAGAGGGGTTTATGTCGGAACGGTCCCTACTTTCGTTGACGAAGTGACGTCCCGGCGTTAACAATTGCTGGCGATGCAGGATATACGTCGGTGGCGCGTCAAAAGCCCCCATCGACGGCTGTCGGCATCGGTGGCACGCTGAAGCCTCCCGGGGGCAGTTCATTTTCGTTGTGACGTCGGTCAGCGCACGCGTCCTTCACTCGAATGGATATGTGTGAATACTTTCCATGCGCACGATGACGACCAGGTCGAAGGCGGTGCCCTCGGGCGCGCGCTCGGACTGACCCGTCGGCAGTTGTTCGCGGCAACCACGGGCATGGCCGCGGCGGCGGCCATCACCGCACTACCGGGCAGGGCTTCGGCCGCGGCTTCGACCTCGGCCTCGGCTCTGGGCGCCCCCCTGATCCGCGACAGCAAGCGCGGCATCATCCTCTACACCGTCCGCGACGCCATCTCCCGCGACCCCAACACCACCACCCTGCCGTCGGGGTTCAAGGAGGTGCTCAAGGCGCTCAGCGACATCGGCTACGAGCGCATCGAGTTCGCCGGCTTCTCGCAGAACGCCAACTCCGAGGGCGGGGCGAGCCTGGACAACATCGCCGGGGCGACGCTGCTGCGCTCGTGGCTGGACGAGTACGGGCTGCGGGCCGAGGGCAACCACGGGTTCATCCCGGGTTCCTGGCCGCTGACCCAGGCCGACCTCGACCGGTTCAAGCTCAGCCTGGAGATCGCCAACATCCTCGGCATGGACCACATCGGCACCGGTAGCGACCCCACCAACAGCAGCTACAAGGCCGACTGGGACGTCGCCGCCGAGAAGTGGAACTTCCTCGGGGAGCTCGCCCGGAACTCCGGCTACGTCAAGCTGTACACCCACAACCACGACGCCGCCTACAACTTCCTCCTCGACAGCGGACCGCTGGACGCCCAGGGCCGTCCGACCCGCTCCTCGGGGATCCGGAGGCTGGAGTACTTCCTCGGCATCACCGACCCCAAGTTCGTGAACCTGGAGATGGACATCTACTGGGCGCACGTCGCCCAGTACAGGCACAAGACCTTCACCGCCCCCGACGGCTCGGTCCAGACCAACATCTTCAACCCCCTCGCTCTCGTCCAGGCGCAGGAGGGGCGGTACCCGCTCTTCCACGCCAAGGACGGGAAGATCAACACCGCGACCACCAACGGCTACGACATGGTGCCCTTCGGTACGGGAGACATCGACTACACGACGTTCTTCCGTGGCCTGGTCAGCCAGCACCACTACCCGATGTACGAGCAGGACACCGCTCCGGGTGGCGCGGCGAACCCGGCCCAGTCGCTGCAGTTCGCCCAGCTCAGCTACAACAACCTGTCCGCTCTCACCACGGAGTGACCCGCGGGTGAGCAAGGTGACCGGGTCCGCTCTCGGGCGGGCCCGGAATCCGCCCGGCCGTCACGCGGACCGCCCTGACACCGGCGAGCGTGGCGGCCGGCGGCTGTCACCGGTGGCCCGCGGCCTGCTGGACGGCCGCCGACAGGTCGGTACGCAGGGCGAACGGCACGAAGGCGGCCAGGGTGACGAGCGCGAGCCCGGTGGCGACGGCGAAGACCGTCCGCACGTCCCACACCTCGGCCCCGACGCCGGCCAGCGCGGCGCCGGCCGGGATGACGCCCCAGCTGAGCACCCGCGACGCGGCGTAGACGCGGCCCAGCAGATCGGGGGGCGTCAGGTTCTGCCGGAGGGTGGCCACCAGGATCCGCCAGACACTTGAGCCCGCACCGGCGATCACCATGCCCGCCGACACCAGCCACGCGTTCGCGCCCAGGGCGACGGGCGCCACCAGCAGGACGGTGCCGACGGCGTCGGCGACGAGCAGGGTGGTCACCCCGAACCGGCGGCGCAGCGGCTCGGCCACCGCCGACGCGAGCAGCCCGCCGACGGCCATCGCCGTCATCAGCAGGCCGTACTGGGCCGCGGTGAGGCCGAGCGGGCCGGGGCCGACGGCGTGCACGACCATCAGCGCCGTCGGGACCGCCCAGACCACGTTCATCGCGGCGGTGAAGAGGGTGAGCGTCCGCACCACCGGCTGCCGCCACAGGAAGCGGAACCCGGCGACCACCTCGCCGCCCCCGGCCGACCGCGTTTCCGCCGGCGTGCGGCGGGTTGTCGTCGCGGTGGTTTCCGTCCGCGTACGGGGGAGCGTCGTCGCAGTTGCTTCCGTCGGCGTACGGCGGGGCGTCGTCATGGCCGTTTCCGCCGGTATACGGGGGAGTGCCGTCATCGCGAGTCCGGCGATCGCGAGAAGGTAGAGAACCGTGCCGGTGCCGGTGGTCAGGGCCAGGGTGAGGCCGGCCAGCAGGCCCGCGAGCGGCGGCCCGGCCAGCTGGTTGGTGACGTTCACGGTCGCCTCGATCCGCGCGTTCGCCCTGTTGCGGCCGGCGGGCCCGACGAGCATGGGAACGGTCGAGGTCAGCGCCGTGTCGGCGAGTGTCTCGGCCACGCCGAGCAGCGCCGCGGCGACCAGGATCACCGGCAGCGAGAGCGCGCCGGCGAGATGCCCGGCGGTGAGACCGGTCAGCACCAGCGCCCGGACGAGGTTGACGCCGCCCAGCAGCGACCGGCGGTCGACGCGGTCCACGATCCATCCGGCGTGCAGCCCGAAGACCGGCCAGGCCAGCGTCAGCGCGGTCGTCACGGCCGCGACCCCGCCGGGCGAGGCGCCGGAGGCCAGGGCGAGCAGCGGGAGCGCGAACAGGACCATGCCGTCGCCCAGGTTGGCGGCGCCGGTGCCGAACCACAGCCCGTTGAACGACCGGCCCAGCGAGACGGGGAGGACGCGCATGCCATTCTCACCTTTCAAAACCATTTGAGTGGTCATAGATTGATGGAGTCCGCCTTACCTGTCAATCACTGTTGATCGGTGAGACAATGGGTGAATGATCGACGTCGAACTGGTCGGCAACGCCCTGTGCCTGGACTTCACCAACACGGTCAACAGCCGCCCGGTCGCCCGGCGCGACTGGCTGGCCACCCCCGAGGGGGCGGTGACCTGGTCGAGCGCGGCCGGTCATCCGATCGAGCGGCAGGCGGGCCTCCCCGCCGCCCTGCCCGACGCCCGCGACCTGCGCGAGACGGTGTTCCGGGTGTTCCGGCCGTTGACCAGGGGGGACGACCCGCCGCGCGTCGATCTCGACATCCTCACGGCCGCGTACGCCGACGGCCTCGCCCACGCCCGGTTCGAGCGCGACGACGGCCGCTTCCGGTTCGCGTGGCCCGCCCCGCGAACCGTCGGGACGCTGCTCCGGGAGGTCACCGCCTCCGCCGTCGACCTTCTCACCCGCGGGCCGCTGGAGCGGATCCACGCGTGCCCGTCGTGTCAGTGGCTGTTCCTCGACACCAGCAAGAACGGCCGCCGCCGGTGGTGCAGCATGACCGCCTGCGGCAGCCGCGACAAGGCGCGGCGCTACTACGCGGCCCGTACGTCGTCCTGAGGCTCCCCGCCGTACGCCACCCCCGCCGGGATGCCCGGGTTGACCTCAACCGCGCTTGAGGCCGCAGGCTGGGCGCCGTACACGAGCGAAGGCGTACGCGAGCGAAGGCGTACGCGAGTGAAGGGGAGTCCTGTGAAGGCTGCTGCTTTTTTCGAGTTCGGCGGGCCCGAGGTGTTGCGGACGGCGGAGCTTCCGACGCCCGAGGCGGGGGCGGGGCAGGTGCGGGTGCGGGTCAGGGCCGCGGGAGTGCAGCCGTTCGACCTGGCCATCCGGGCGGGGTGGACCCCGGACGGGGTCGAGGGTGAGCTGCCCCGCGTACCGGGCAACGAGTTCGCCGGGGTGGTGGACCAGGTGGGGGCGGGGGTGGGCGAGATCTCCGTGGGGGCCGAGGTCCTGGGCTTCAACCTGCTGAACTCCTACGCCGAGTACGTGGTCGTGCCCGCGGAGAACGTCACGCCCAAGCCCGCGAACATGCCCTGGGAGGTGGCGGGCGGGTTCACCGCCGGGACCCAGACCGCCCACATCGCGCTGCGGCAGCTCGGGGTGGGGGAGGGCGACACGGTCCTGGTCCACGCCGCCGCGGGCGGGGTCGGCACCGCGGCGGTCCAGCTCGCCCGGCTCTGGGGGGCGGCTACGGTGATCGGCACCGCCCGAGAGGAGAACCACGACTACCTGCGCGAGCTCGGCGCGATCCCCGTCACGTACGGCGAGGGCCTGCTGGAGCGGGTACGCGCGCTCGCGCCCGGCGGGGTGGACCTGGTCCTGGACGGCGCGGGCGGCGAGGCGCTGGAGGTCTCCCTGGAGCTGGTGAAGGGCGAGCGCGTCGTCACGCTCGTCGAGCACGGCAGGGCCGCCGAGCTGGGGGTGCAGGTGACCAGGGGGGTGCGGCTGGCGTCCCGTCTCGCCGAGCTCGCCGCCCTGTACGCCGAGGGCAGGCTCGTCTTCCCGGTGCGCCGGACCTACCCCCTGGAGCGGGCCGCGGACGCCCACCGGGAGGTCGCCACCGGGCACGGGCGGGGCAAGGTCGTGCTGGTCACGGACTGATATCGCGGTTTCGCTGGCCTTATGGCGAAGACTCTTAGTAAGGTTTCTTGTTAATAACGTGCTATCCGTCGGCTCGTTGGACAGTCCTGCCTCCCATTTATCGCTCCAGGAGGAGTCCACGTGCATCTGCGACACAAGCTGGCCGCCGGTACCGCCGCCGCGATCAGCGTAGGATCCCTGCTCGCCCTGCTGCCGTCCACCGCGGCGGTGGCCCACGGGTCCATGTCGAACCCGCCCAGCCGTGCCTACGTCTGCAAGAACGAAGGCCCGGAGACCCCCAAGTCGGAAGCGTGCAAGGCGGCCGTCGCGGCCGGGGGCACCCAGGCGTTCTACGACTGGCACGAGGTGTCCCGGCTCGAGGCCGGCGGCAACCACCGCCAGATCATCCCCGACGGCCAGCTGTGCGGCGCCGGGCGGGACAAGTACCGCGGCCTCAACCTGACCAGGAACGACTGGCCCGCCACCTCGGTCTCCCCGGGGCCGCTCACGGTCACCTACCACGCGACCGCGCCGCACGCGAACAGCAACTTCGAGTTCTACATCACCAAGCAGAGCTGGAACCCCGGCCAGCCGCTGCGCTGGTCGGATCTGGAGCACATCAGGACCTTCAACAACCAGAACCCCACCCAGTTCACCAACTGGACGATCAACCTCCCGCAGCGGAGCGGCCGCCAGCTCATCTTCTCGATCTGGCAGCGCATCGTGGGCAGCACCGAGGCCTTCTACACCTGCTCGGACGTGAACTTCGGCGGCGGCAACCCCAACCCCCAGCCGACCCCGACCCCGACGGTGACTCCCACGCGGACCCCCACCCCGACCCCGACGCCCACTCCGACGAGCCAGCCGGGCGGCACCTGGAAGGCGGGCACCGCCTACGCGGTGGGCGCCACGGTGACGTACGGCGGCGCGACCTACCAGTGCCTGCAGGCGCACACCGCGCTGGCCGGCTGGGAGCCGCCGAACGTCGCGGCCCTGTGGCGACGCGTCTGACCCGGTGAGATCCGGCCGGGGTGGCCACCGCCACCCCGGCCGGGCTCGTCGCTCTCCCGAGAGTCTCCCGAACATCGAGGAGTTCGTCATGAAGCGTGCGGTTTCGGTGGTCCCGATGGTCGCTCTGGGGATCATGCTGCTCTCCGGCTGCGGTGCCGACAGCATCCAGGAACTCCGCGGGGGCCCGGCCGGGCACGGGGCGCACGGTGCCGCCGGTGCCGCCGGCGCCGCCGGGGTCTCCGGTGTTCCCGCCCAGCCGACGCCCTCCGCCCAGGGCGATGATCACGGCGCGCACACTGGCTCGGAACAGGGCTCGGGTCAGGGCGGCCACGGGTCCGACCACCCGGCGCACGGTGCCGGGGCGGGACTGCCCAGCCCCTCGCCCGCCCCGCCGATGGGGACCGCGGCGGGAGTCGCCTTCAATTCCCCCGACGTGATGTTCCTGCAGATGATGGTGCCCCACAACACCCAGGGGGTACGGCTGGTGCGGCTGGTACGCGAGCGGCCGGTCCGCCCCGAGGTCAAGGAGCTCGCCGAGGCGATCGGCGTCACCCAGGAACGCGAGTCCGCCTCGATGTCCGGCCTGCTGAGAGCCTGGGGGCAGCCCGCGACCGCGAAGGACGACGAGCACGCCGCCCACGGCGGGATGCCGGGGGTGAGCGAGGAGGAGATGGCGGCGCTGGTCGCCGCCCCGCCGGCCGAGTTCGAGCGGAGGTTCCTCGACATGCTGATCGCCCAGCAGGACGACGCGACCCAGATGGCCAAGGTGGCGGTCGCGACCGGGCTGCACTCCGAGGTGACGGAGATGGCCAAGCGCGTCGACGTCTCGCGTACGGCGCAGATCGCGCAGATGCTGGCCCTGCGAGGCCAGTAAGCAGATGCTCGCCCTGCGGGCCAGTAAGAGGAGATCAGATACGGATTTGTCCAGACACTCCCTTTTGTGAGATATATTTCCTACTTACTATAAGGGGAATTAAGGGAGAGTCATGCGCAAGATCTTTGGGGTCGTGGCCGGATTGATCCTGGCCGGGACCCTGGCCGCGTGCGGGGGGACGTCCACCGACACGGCCCAGCCCGCCGCCGGCGAGACGCCGAAGGCCGACGCCCCGCTCAGGGTCGGGGTCAACCCCGTGCCCCACGGCGAGGTGCTCAAGTACGTCAAGGACAACCTCGCCGCCAAGGCCGGGCTGAACCTGGAGATCGTCGAGTTCACCGACTACGTCCAGCCCAACACCCAGCTCGACGAGGGCAACCTGGACGCGAACTACTTTCAGCACATCCCGTACCTGGAGGAGTTCTCCAAGGGCAAGGACATCAAGCTGAGCTGGGTCGCGCCGGTGCACATCGAGCCGCTCGGCCTGTACTCCAAGAAGATCAAGAACGTCTCCGAGCTCGCCCAGGGCGCCCAGGTGGCCCTCCCCAACGACGCGAGCAACCTCGGCCGCTCGCTCAAGCTCCTGGCCGACAACGGCGTGATCACCCTCAAGGAGGGCGTCGGCGTCAAGGCCACCGAGCGCGACGTCGCGGACAACCCCAAGGCGCTGGAGTTCAAGCCCCTTGAGGCGGCCCAGCTGCCCCGCTCCCTGGAGGACGTGGACGCCGCGATCGTCAACGGCAACTACGCCCTGGAGGCCGGGCTGCAGCCCGCCACCGACTCCCTGATCCTGGAGAAGGGCGAGGGCAACCCGTACGCCAACGGCCTGGTCACCGTCCCGGCCAAGGTGGAGGACCCCCGCGTGAAGAAGCTCGCCGAGATCCTTCGCGGCCCCGAGGTCAAGAAGTTCATCGAGGACAAGTACAAGGGCGCGGTCCTGCCCGCCGAGTAGACCGTCCGGTGAACCACTCCGGGAAAGGATCACCGCTTTCCGCGCGACGCCCACGGCCGCGTCCCACCCGTCTCACGGGGGGCGCGGCCGTCGGTTTTTCCGGGGCCGGCAGGCCTGTGACGACGAACGGGAGGCCGCGGCCCGCATCTACGTCCGCCGGGTGACGTTTGAGATCCGCAGGGGGGATAGATGGTGATGCGTTGGCTCGAAGGAGGAGATCCCATGACCATCGCAGGCGGCATCGTTCTCATTATGCTCGGCGCCATTCTCACGTGGGCGGTCGAATTCGACATCGCCGGATTCGACATCAACATCGTCGGTGTCATCCTGATGATCGGCGGTCTCGCGTGGCTCCTGTTCGCCGTGTACCGGCTGAGCCTCGCCCGCCGGGCCGTGGCGCCGGACTCCACGGCCACCACGGTGATCGAGGACCCGGTCGTCACCCAGCGCCGCACCTACCAGGAGCGCCACTACAACGACCCCCCGGTGGTGTGACCCGCGGATCTCTCCTTCAGGGGAGCCGCGACCTCAGGAGGGTCACCGCCCGCCTCCCGGGGACCGTTAGGAACCGGTCCCCGCGGGTAGGCGTGCCGGTTCAGTGAACGCGAACGGAGGACATGACGTGAGCAGAGTCGTATCCCGCGGCGCGAGCGCCGTGAGCGGAATGCTCGGTGGCGCGATCGCCGGGGTCATCTTCAAGCAGGTCTGGAAGCTCGCGTCGGGCAAGGACGACGCCCCCCAGGCGACGTCGGACGAGTACGGCTGGGGAGAGATCCTCGTGGCGTCGGCCATCCAGGGCGCCATCTTCGGCGTGGTCAAGGCCGCGATCGACCGTTCGGCGTCCCGGAGCATCCACAGAGCCACCGGCAAGTGAACCGATAGGGCCGCCAGCGGCCCGTCACCGGCCTGCCGGTGGTCCGTCACCGGCGACGGACCTCGTGCGGAGGCCCCCGATCCCGTCCGCGGGACCCGGGGGCCTCCGCGCGTCCGGGGCCGGGGCCGTTTCCAAGGCCCTCCCGTCCCGGCCGGTGGCCGGGACGGGAGGGCCGGTCCGTCAGGCGGCTCCGGGGCAGGCATGGGCTTCGAGGGCTCCGTCAGCCCGTCGCGCCGGGACGCGGGAGGAGAGCACCTCCGCGTACACGGCGGACGTCTGGGCGGCGATCCGGTGCCAGTCGTAGCGTGAGCGCGCCCGGGCGGCGGCCGCGGCCCCGTAGGCCGCCAGCAGGGACGGTGCCGCGAGCAGCCGGCGCAGCGCGCCGCCCAGCGCGTGCGGCTCACGCGGCGGGACCAGCAGGCCGGTGACCTCGGGGACGACGGTGTCCAGGTGCCCGCCCACCGCGGACGCGACCACCGGCACCCCGCAGGCCATGGCCTCCAGGGGCACGATGCCGAACGGTTCGTACCAGGGCATGCTGACCACGACGTCCGCCGAGCGCATCAGGGTGGGGACGCTCTCCCTGCCCACCTTGCCGAGGAACCTGACGCGGTCCGCCACGCCGCACTCGGCGGCCACGAGCGAGAGCCGCTCGACCTCCGGGTCGTCCAGGTCGCCTCCCGCGACGACCAGGGTGGCACCGGGGATGCGGGCGAGGGCGCGGATCGTGGTGTCCACGCCCTTGCGGGGGACGGGACGGCCGAGGGCGAGCAGGACCGGGCCCGGACCGAGGTCCCTCCTCGGGCCGGAAGGGGTGAAGGAGCCCACGTCGACGCCGCAGGGCACGACCCTCGTCAGGTGCCGGGGAATCCGCATCCTGCGCAACTCCAGCACCTCGTCGGCGCAGGTCGCGACGACCGCGTCCACCTGGGAGGCGACCATCGCCTCGATCTTGAGGCGCTCGCGCGGGCTGGAGTCGGCCGGGCCCTGGTGGCGGCGCTTGACCGTACCGAGGGCGTGGAAGGTGTGCACGATGGGGACCGCGGCGTCCCTCGCGGCGGCCAGGGCGGCCAGGCCGCTCATCCAGAAGTGGCTGTGGACCATGTCGGGTGGCGCGGCGCTCCACCGCCTGGCGAGCCACCGGCCGAAGTCCGGGATCCAGGGGAGCAGATCGTCCTTGGCCAGGGTCATCGCGGGTCCGGCGGGGACGTGGACCACGGTGACCCCGGGGGTGAGGGAGATCTCCTCAGGCTGGGAGGGGCACTCCCTGCGGGTGTAGACGGTCACCTCGTGCCCGCGCGCGGCGAGCGCGCGGGAGAGGGCGGCGACGTGGACGTTCTGTCCCCCCGCGTCGGCTCCGCCGACGGTCGCGAGGGGGCTCGCATGCTCTGACACCATCGCGATCTTCATGGACACGTCTCCACCGGGTGTACGGGGCAGGCGTGCCTGCGTCCTGGGCATACCGTTCTGCCCTGCCCTGGCGGGGGACTTTAAACGTGTTTGACCTTGGGATTCACGGGAAGGCGAGCAGTTTTGGGACGGAAAGGAGTTCGACGATGGAGGCTCCCCAGTACGTCGCGGCGCGCGTGCAACGCGCGCTCGCCGAGGACGAGAGAACCACGGAACTCGGCATCCGGGTGGACATACGGGGTGATCAGCTTTACCTGCGCGGCCAGGTCGTCAGCGCCGACCGCAGCGAGCTGATCGCCGAAGTGGCCGGTGAGGCGGCCCCCGGGCTGGACGTCCGCAACGAGATAGACGTCGTGGACATGCGGGACCCGGTGGGGGAGGAGAGACTGTGAGAGACGTGCGGATCGCGGCGGTCGGGGACGTACACCTGGACGAGAGCCGCAGGGGAAGCTACCGCGAGCACCTCCACGACATCGGGGAGAAGGCCGACGTCCTGCTGCTCGCCGGGGACCTGACCCGGCACGGCACCATGGAGGAGGCGCGGGTGGTGGCGGACGAGTTCCGCGACCTGCCGATCCCGGTGGTGGCGGTGCTCGGCAACCACGATCACCACTCCGACCGGCCCGCCGAGATCGCCGCCCTGCTGCGCGACACCGGGATCGAGGTCCTGCACGACGACGCGACGGTGCTCGACGTCGACGGGATGCGGCTCGGGGTGGTCGGCGGCAAGGGCTTCGGCGGTGGGTACGCGGGCAAGTGCGCCAGCGACTTCGGCGAGCCCGAGATCAAGGCGTTCGTCGGGCACACCAAGCGGATCGCCGAACGCTGGCGGGTGGCCCTGAAGGAGCTGCAGGCCGACCGCAGGGTCGTGCTGTCCCACTACTCGCCGGTCAAGGACACCCTGGCCGGGGAGCCGCTGGAGATCTACCCCTTTCTCGGCAGCTATCTGCTGGCCGAGGCGGTCGACGCCGAGGGCGCCGACCTGATCGTCCACGGTCACGCCCACGCCGGTACGGAGAAGGGCGTGACGCCCGGAGGCATCAGGGTGCGCAACGTGGCGCTGCCGGTGCTGGGCCGGGCGTACGGCGTCTATCTCCTCTGAGGGCGTGTATCTCCTCTGAGGTCGGGGTCGCCCGAGGCCCCGAGGCGCCGAGGCCGCCGAGAGGCCGAGGCGCCGGGCGACGCGCCGGCGAACAGGCCCCGGACATGAAGAAGCGGGCCGGGGGATACCCGGCCCGCGAGGCTTCTGTGGGAGTTCGGGGCGCTTACGTGCTTCTTACAGGATTACGAGATGCTCCCGACGTTCTCGCGAGCGTGGGGCTCGCGTCGAGAGGTGTGCCGGCCTCGGGCCCGCACCGGACGGCGTACGGTCATCGGGCCGTACGGAACGACGTGCGGGTCGGACGGCCCGCACCTGGGCGGTGTGCGAGCGCTGGGCTCGCACCGGTCGTGTGCTGTCGCGAGCGCCGGGCCCGCGTCAGACATTGAAGATGCTCACGCCCCCGGGGCCGACGAGGAAGCCGAGGACGATCAGGACGATCCCCCAGAGGAGGTCGCGACGGGCCAGGATGACGTAGATCCCGGAGATGACGAGAACAACTGCGATGATCCAAAGCAAGGTAGCCATAACCGGCCTCTGCCCTCACAATTCACGACTTAACATCTTCATCATCCTTGGTTCTGTACAGATCAACGATGGGCTGGATGAACCACAACCAGGCGCTCAGCAGGGCCACGACCCCGGCGAACAACGCCGCCGGCCAGGCGTTGAGCACCGTCTCCGCGACGAGCGCGATCGAACTCGTCATCGCGACCGCGAGCCCGGCGGCCCCCGCGATCCCGAGGGCGTTGGCGCGGTGCAGCATCCTCTCCTTCAGCCCGGTCCTGAACAGCAGGCGGTGCTGGGCGGCGGGGGTGATGAAGCAGACGGACGCGACGGCCGCGCTCAGCAGGGCGATGAAGAACAGCCAGTGCCCCAGGGCGTCCACTTTGTTGAAGCCCGCCGCGAACGGCAGCGTCAACAGGAAGGCGAACAGCACCTGCACGCCGGTGACGGCGACGCGCAGGCCCTGTAACAACTCGCCGAGTTCGCGGTCAACGCGTTCCTTGCGTGTCTCTCCGGGTTCGGGATGCTCTCTTTGCACATCTTCGGGAAGAATCATGCGCTCCGTTTACCCAAGGAAAGGTTTGGCATGCCTACCTGGGGAGCTACGGGGTACGCGTGGGCTATGGGAAGCCACAGTCACGAGGTCACCGATGCGATTCTGGAAACGCTGAAGCGAGCGAGCAGCGGTCTGAAGGACGCGGACGTCAGGTTCGCACTCGCCGGGGGCTGTGCGGCCTACGCGCGCGGAGCCGCCCCCTCACTCCACGACGTCGACTTCGTCCTCCCCCAGGAGGACGTGCCGCTCGCGCTCGAGGCGCTGGGCAAGCTGGGGTTCGAGACGTCCAGGCAGCCGCCGGAGGACTGGCTGGTCAAGGCCTTCGACGAGGGCAGGCTGGTGGATCTGATCTTCTCGATCTGCGACCACCCGGTCACCCCCGAGCTGCTGAAGCGGGCCGAGCCGATGAAGGCCTCGGCGGTGATCCTGCCCGTCCTGGAGGCCACCGACCTGGTCATCTCGTGGCTGCTGCCGCTCTCCGAGCACAGCTGCGACTACGGCTCCCTGCTGCCCCAGATCCGCGCCCTGCGCGAGCAGGTCGACTGGGACCGCGTCGCCGCCGTCGTCCAGGACTCGCCCTACGCCTCGACCTTTCTCATCCTCCTCCAGCGCCTGGACGTCATCCACGGCCCCATCGACGCCTCGGGTGACCCGACCTGGCCCTGAGGCACGACCGCCCCGCGCACGCGAAGGGCCCCGCCGTTCCCGGCGGGGCCTTTCCGTCGCTCGTCTCTCCTTGCCGCGTACAGGGGCCGAAGCTCGCGGGTCAGAGGGTCCCGGGGCCGCCGAAGGGGAAGCGGCCGTAGTACTCGCCGACCCGGTCGCGGTACGCGGGCTCCCTGAAGCTCGACTCGTCGAACTCGGGGGCGTCCTTGATCTCCTGCTTGGTGCGCGCGACGTAGACCTTCTTCTCCTGCGGGTCGATGTGCGTCACCGTGCTCGCGGGCAGCAGGACCTTCTTGCCGAAGATCCACGGGCCCGTGTCGACGACGAGGTAGCTCTCGCCGACCTCGTACGTCGCCTCGTCGATGGAGCCGATCTTCCCGTCGGTGGCCTCGACGTGGTAGCCGGCGACGTCGAGCGTCCTGTCCTGGCCGTACACGTCGTCCCGATAGTTCCAGAGCTCAGGTTGCATGATCGAACATCTCCCTTGACTTGATACTCCGGGCTCCGGCCATCTACCCGAGCGAGGAGCCCTAAACGGCATTTCCCCAAGTCAGCGGGTACGGAACACCGTTCGTACGCCTGCGTTTCCCCCCGGATTCCCAGGTCGTCGCGGAGTCTCGCCCACCGCCCGATGCTCTTTGGCGGCATATATCCGCTCATGTACGGACCACCGTGCCGGGTCCGGTAAGCTTGTCGAAGTCAAGCGCCGCTAGCTCAGTTGGTTAGAGCAGCTGACTCTTAATCAGCGGGTCCGGGGTTCGAGTCCCTGGCGGCGCACCAGAACCGCAGGTCGACGACCTGCGGTTTTTTGGTTTCCACCCGCCTTCGGCGCATCACCGGCGGGCCGCGCCGCCGTTCGCCGCGGTGTCATCCCCTCGCGAGCCTCCGGTCGACGCGGGCGAGCAGGTCGTCGATCGGCTCGCACGCGGTGCAGCGCCACAGGCGCACGGTGCCGTCCCCGTGCGCGGTGGCCAGCAGCCTCCCGTCATGGGAGAACTCGACGCTCTCCGCGGTGGCGGCGAAGCCGCCCACCGTCATGGGGGGCGCGGCCACGTCGGTGCGCCAGATCCGGACCGTCCCGTCGTGTCCCGTACCCGCCACCCACCGCCCGTCGGGGCTGAAGGCGACGGACCACACCATGCTCTGGTGGCCGCGTAACACCAGGGGAGCCCCCCTGCCGGAGGCGGGCCAGATCCTGACGGTGCCGTCGGTGCCCGCGCTGGCCAGGAGCCGCCCGTCGGCACTGTGGGCGACCGCCCAGACGAGACCCCGGTGACCGCGCAGGACCAGCGGGGGAAGGTCGCGGTGGGGGTCCCATATCCGTACGGTGCCGTCCGCTCCTCCGGTCACCACACGACGCCCGTCGGGGCTGAAGTCGACGTAGCGGATCTGGACGGTGTCCGCCCGCCGTACCAGCGGCGCTCTCGCGCCGGTCAGGTCCCAGACCCGCAGCGTGGCGTCATGGCCGGCGCTGGCCAGCCACCGGCCGTCCGGGCTGAACGCGGCCTTCCACGCCGCGCTCGTGTGGCCGCGCAGCACCACGGGCCTCGCGTCGCCGTCCGCGTCCGTGACCCGTATCGTGCCGTCCGTTCCGGCGCCGGCCACGCGCCGCCCGTCGCGGCTCAGGGTCACGCCCGCCACCTCGCCGTCGTGCCGGTCGAGCACCCGGTGCGTGCCGGTCCGCAGGTCCCAGCTGCGCACGGTGCCGTCCACGCCGCCGCTGAACACCCGCCGGTCGCCGGGGCCGAACGCCACCTCCCACGCCTCCTTCTCGTGGCCGCGCAGCACCGAGACGAGACCCATGCCCCTGGGGTCCCAGACGCGTACCGTCCCGTCGTCGCCCGCGGAGACCAGCCTGGTCCCGTCGGCGCTGAACGCCGCGCCCCACACGACCCTGTCGTGGCCGCGCAGCACGAGCGGATCCCCGTCGCCGCTCGGGGACCACAGGCGGATCGTGGCGTCGTCGCTGGTGGTGGCGAGGCGGTGCCCGTCACGGCTGAAGGCCAATCCCTCCACCGCGCCCTCGTGCCCGTGCAGCACGACGGGCGGCAGGTCGCCCTCGGCCTGCCAGACGCGCGCCGTGCCGTCGATGCTCACGCTGGCGAGCAGACGCCCGTCCGGGCTGAACGCCACGGTCTTTATCGCCGCCGTGTGCCCTCGCAGCACCCGGGGCTCGCCGCGCCCCCTCAGGTCCCACAGGCGTACGGTCGCGTCGTGGCCGGCGCTGGCCAGCACGCGCCCGTCCGGGCTGAACGCCACCGTCGTGCTCTGCCCCTCGTGCCCGCGGAGGACCCGCGAGGCGCCCGCGCCGCCGGAGTCCCAGAGGCGGATCGTGCCGTCCTCCCCGGCGCTGGCCACGCGCCGCCCGTCGGGGCTGAACGCGGCGTTCCACACCGGCCCGTCGTGCCCGGAGAGCACGACGGGCGCCGCGCCGCCGGACAGGTCCCAGATCCGGATCGTCTCATCGGTCCCCGGGACCGCGAGCCGTCGCCCGTCCGGGCTGAACTTCGGGCTCAACGCCTCGCCGCGATGCCCGCGAAGCACGGCCGGCGGCCCGGCGGACAGGCCGCCCGCGACCCACGGCCACACCCGTACCAGACCGTCGGCCGAACTGGCGGCCAGGCGGTCGCCGTCCGGGCTGAACGCCACGCCCATCGCCCGCCCCAGCCCGGGTGACGTCGCCAGGAGGTGGTCCTCGACGACGCCCTGCCGCAGGACCGACTCCGCCTCGGCCGTCGGCCACAGCCCGTACGCCCGTCGCGCGAGACCCAGCCCGCGCTCGGGGTTCAGCTCCAGCTCGGCGCGCGCCTCGGCCGCGAGCTGGCGGGAGAGTGCCACGTCCCGTTGCTCCCGGGCCTGGCGACCCTGGAACACGGCGACACCGGCCAGCACGCTGACCACGGCGGTCGTCGCGGCGAGCACGGTCAGGGCCAGGCGCGCGCGCCGCCGCCGGCCGGCCGACTCGGCCGCCTCCCGGCGCGTGCCCGCGTCGAGGAAATCGCGTTCGAGGGTGCTGAGCGCGTCCACCGGGTGCTCGTGCCGGTTCGCCAGGCGCGTCCCGCGATACAGGAACGCCTCGTCCCGGCCGTTCCGGTCCCATTCGGCGGCGGCCTCGGCCAGCCGCCGGTGGGCGTGCAGCCGCTCGCGGTCCTCCTCCAGCCAGGCCCGTAACCGGGGCCAGCCCCTGATCAACGCCTCGTGCGCGATGGTCACGCCGTTCTCCTCGGCGGTGACCAGCCGCGCGGTGATCAACGTGTCGAGCACCCTGGCCGCCCGCCCTCCCCGGTGGCTCGCCTCCAGTTCGGCGCGGGGCGCGCGCCTGCGGGTGTCCTCGGTCCCGTCCCCCGGCATGGTCAGCCGCAGGAACACGCCTTTGGCCACGTCCCGCTCGTCCGGGTCGAGCTCGCCGTAGACGCGCTCGGCGGTCTGTGAGATCGCGCCGCGCAGGCCGCCCGTCGCCCGGAACGCGGCCACGGTGAGCGACTCGCCCGTACGGCGGCGCCAGGTCTCCAGGAGGGCGTGCGAGACCAGCGACAGCGCGCCCACCTGTCCGCTCGCCCCGTCCACGACCAGGCCCACCAGCTCCGGGTCGACCTTCACCCCCGCGTGCCTGGCGGGGCCGGTGACGACGGCACGCAGCTCGTCGTCGTCCATCGGCCCGATCAGCACCTGGTTGTCCTGCAGCGCGGACACGAGCGCGGGGTAGTGGCTGCAGTGTCCGTAGAAGTCGGCGCGCACCCCGAGCACGACATGCACCCGGGGTTCGCGGGCGGCGGCCAGGAGCGCCGCGACGAAGCCGCGGCGCTCACGCTCGTCGTGGCAGAGGGTGAACGTCTCCTCGAACTGGTCGACGACGATCGCCAGGCGGGTTCCGTCCGCCCGGCCGCTCAGGGTCTGGGCGCACAGCGTGCGGACGGCGTCGGGTGAGGCGGCGAGCGCCTCGTGGACCGGCCCGGCCACGAGGCCCCGCGCGTCGGCCAGGCGGATGGACAGGTGCCGGAGCGGCCGCTCGCCGGGGGTGAACGGGACGACCAGCCATTCGCCGCCGTCCTCCTCCGCCCCGGCTCCCGTGAGGGCCGGTGTCAGGCCCGCCCGCAGGACCGACGACTTCCCGGCTCCCGAGGGGCCGAACAACGCCAGGAAGGAGGAGCCGGCCAGCCGTTCGCGCAGTTGGCGCACCAGACGTTCGCGTCCGAAGAACAGGGGCGCGTCCTCCGGCCCGAACGGCGCCAGCCCCAGATAGGGAGCCGTGCCCTCCTCGGGGGCGGGATCGGCCGGGGCGAGCGCGTCCATCAGCGCGTGCCAACGGCTCTCCCACTCGTCGCGATCGCCGTCGCACGCCTCGACATACGCGAGCGTGACCGCGAGGCTCGGGACGACCATTCCACCGGCCGCCTCCGACAGGGCCGTCACGGAGAAATGCGCACGCTTGGAAAGCTGCCGATAACTGGGTCTACCCGCCTTCGTTCTCAGTTTCCTGAGCTCTGACGCGAACCGGTGAAGCGGATCGTTCTCCGGGTCCAGCGCACGCTCGGGACGTCCCATCGCCTCATCCTCAATGACAGTCGAGGTCGACCGTCGTCACAAAGCGTCATCGGCAGATCATGTGTCGCGAGACAAGCTTGACCCGCAATGTTGACGCCTGTCTTCCTGCTGGTCAATCGGGCCGGTCGCGAGATTCCGGACAACGCTTCAAAGGTGTTCCCGCCGCAGGTCATCCGCCTTGCCGAACCGCGCGTTGTTTGTCCGGTCGATTCATCTCCCCTGGACAACCAATGGGGCCACTACAACTGGGGAGGTCGCCGGCCGTGACGCGGACGGCGGCGTCCGAACCGGGAATCGGTTCCCCGTCTCTCAGAAAGGAAGCGCCAATGTCCCTGACCGTCGACGCGAAACACCGGAGGCCGCGAATGTTGTTGAAGGGCTTCGCGGCCGCGGCCGCCCTCGCCACCGTGACCGCCAGTGCCGTGACGACTCCCGTGTCGGCCGATTCCACCTCGGCCCTCGGCTGCCAGAGCACCTACGCGGTTCTGCACACCTACGGGGGCGATCTGAAGTGGAACTGCCACGGGCAGAAACTCGTCCCCTCCGTCATATCCAACTCGTTCTCGGCGGGTGGCTGGTCCGGCGCCGTCTACAGCATCGAATACGCGCCTCGCTACTTCTGTGACGGGGACTCCTTCGGGCTGGGGAACCGCCGCGTGTACGAGGTCTATCTCAACGAGAAGAGGCCCGCGCGGTGTAACAAGCGGTAGGACCTGTGCCTCCACCCGGGCGTGTCAGGCACGCCGGCCCATGGCCGTCCTGGCGCCGCGGCGGCGCAGCAGCAGTCCGGAGGCGGCGCCGAGGGTGACCAGGGAGCCGGTGAGCACGAGCACCCGCCCGTCGGGGCCGCTCTCGCCGCCGCCCCCGGTGTCGGCCGCCCCGGCCGGGGTCTCGTCGATCGCGCCGTCCGCGTCGTCCGGGTCCGGGGCGGTCTCGTCAGTCCCGGTGTCATCGGCTGCCGGGGGCGGGCTGACGGGATCCGTGGCGGTGTCCGTCGGATCGGGGTCGGTCTCCTGGCCGCCCCCGGAGACGGTGAGGGAGTAGGTCATCAGGGCGTCCCTGTTCAGGGACTCGCACTCGATCAGCGGGTTGGTGGGCAGGGTCCCGAAGTTGATGGCGGCCGGCCGTATCGTCGCGGTGCCCGGACTGGACGAGGTCGCCGCGAGGGAGACGGCGGTCGTCGGCAGCGTGATGGGCTGACCCGCGTCGACCGCGGCGAGGGTGCCCGTCCCGGTGGCGGAGGTGAGCCCGGGAAGGTCGCTGATGGAGGCGTACGCGTACAGCTTGGTGCCCTCGGGCAGTCCCGCGGCGGGCGCCGTCAGCCCGGTGCCGGAGTAGGTGCCGCGCCAGCCGATCGTGAACTGCTGTCCCGTGGTGGCGGTGGCCGGCATCGTCATCTCGACGTTGATCTCGATGGTCTGCTTCTCGGTGACGCCGTCGGTGGTGCACTCGTACTCCACGATGTCGGCCGCGGCCACCACGTCCCGCTCCGCCGAGGAGGGGAGGGGGTGCCAGAGGAGCACCAGGCCCCCGGCCAGGGCGGCGACTGAGAGAACCGAACGGACGCGCACGTCGCCTCCTGCTTACGACAGATGGGGCACAAGGGGGACGGTGGGGGAGGTGGTTTGGTTGACAGTAAAAGCCCGATCTGTGCGTCGGTTCCGTCTTGTGAGAGTGGCGGTTGTTTGTCAGCTGAGACGAGAAAGGCACCGGATGGAGGGTGTTTGCCCCATCCGGTGCCCGAGTCGTCTACGAGCCTACGAGGCGTAGACCTCGAACTCGGAGAGCTGGCCGGCGGGCCAGCCGCTGTTGGCGGTTAAGGTCAGGCGCAGGTGGCGCCTGCTGGTGGCCGGGAAGGTGATGGTGGCCGTGTTCCCGGTGGCGGGGTTGAAGGTGTAGGTCGCGGAGCCGACGACGTTGGTGAAGTTCGTCCCGTCGGTGCTGCCCAGGACGGCGACCGCCTGGGTGCGGGTGGCCCAGGCCGTGGCCGGGGGCAGCTTGAGGACGACGCGGCCGACACTCTGCGTGGAGCCGAGGTCGACCGTGACCGACTGCGGGAAGGCGTTGCTGTTCGACTCCCAGTAGCTGTTCGCGTTGCCGTCCACGACGTTGCCCGAGCCGTACACGTCGGCGTGGCTGGTCTCCGTGGTCGGCCTGCCCTGCGCCAGGTTGGTGACGGGCGCCGAGCCGCCGGTCCCGGTCAGGGCCACGGTCAGCGGCCCGTTCGGGTCGTTGCTCGCCACGCTCAGGGTGCCCGTACGGGTGCCCGTCGCGGTGGGGGTGAAGGTGACGTTGACGGTGCAGGAGGCTCCGGCGGCGAGGGTGGTGCCGCAGGTCCTGGTCTGGGCGTAGTCGCCGGTGGTGGCGACCGTGCCGAGCGTCGCCGACCCGGTGCCGGTGTTGGTGACCGTCACCGCCTGCGCCGGGCTGGTGCTGCCGACCGTCCTGGCGGCGAACGTCAGGCTGACCGGGGAGGCGGCCAGCGACACGGTCGGCGTGGGGTTGCCGCCACCCGGGAAGATCTGGAACTCCGAGATCTGGGCCGCGGGCCAGCCGGTGTTGGCGGTGACGTTGATCCGGACGTAGCGCACGGACGAGCTGGTCAGCGGGATCGTGACGCTGTTGCCGGTGCCCGGGTTGAAGGTGTATCCGGCGGAGGGCTTCAGCGTGGTCCAGGTGGTGCCGTTGGTGCTGCCCTGGACCGAGAGGGTCTGCGTCCTGGTCGCCCACGCGGCCGGCGGCGGCAGCTTCAGGGTGACGGAGCCGACGTTCTGCGCGCTGCCGAGGTCGGCCTGCAGCCACTGCGGGAAGGCGTTGCTGTTCGACTCCCAGTAGGTGGAGGCGTTGTCGTCGTTGGCGCTGCCCGGCGGGAAGCCGCCGTTGGAGCTGCTCGCCGTCAGCGTCGCGCCGAGCGCGAGGTTGGTGGTCGAGCCGATGCCGCTGCCGCTCAGGCCGACCGTGAGCGGGCTGTTCGGGTCGTTGCTCGCGACGGTCAGGGTGCCCGTACGGGTGCCCGAGGCGGTGGGGACGAAGGTGACGTTGATCGTGCAGGAGGCTCCGGCGGCGAGGGTGGTGCCGCAGGTCCTGGTCTGGGCGTAGTCGCCGGTGGTGGCGACCGTGCCGAGCGTCGCGGCGGCGGTGCCGGTGTTGGTGACCGTGACGGCCTGCGCCGGGCCGGTGGCGCCGACCTGGCGTGCCCCGAAGGAAAGGCTGCCCGGGGAGGCGGTCAGGGCGACGCCGTTGGTGCCGCTGCCGGACAGGCTCACGGTCACCGGGCCGCCCTGGGCGCTGCTGGCGACGGTGAGCGTGCCGGTACGGGTGCCCGTCGCGGTCGGCCTGAAGGTGACGTTCACCGTGCAGGTCGCGCCCGCGGCCAGGGAGCTGCCGCAGTTGTTGGTCTGGGCGTAGTCGCCGGTGGCGGTCACCGAGCCGATCGGGGCCGCGGTGGCGGCTCCGTTCGTGATGGTGACGGCCTGCGCGGGGCTGGTGGTGTTGACCTGGCGCGCGGCGAAGGACAGGCTGCCCGGGGAGCCGGACAGGCCGCCGGTGTTGCCGCCGCCACCGGGGTAGATGTAGTTCGGCGTGGGCCAGGTGCCGGTGCAGGTCGTGCTGCTGGGGCTCCAACCGGTGTTGCCGGTGCCGAAGACGGGCGTGAAGGCCGCGCCGACACAGTTGTGGATGGCCACGCCCGCGCCGATGTGGTCGGCACTGACGTTGTTGAACGTCATGTTCGCGCCCGACTGCGCCTGGATCATGTACGTGCCGGTGCCGTCGATGTTGACGTTGTTGAAGTTCACCGTGCTCGTGGTGCCCTCGATCATGTGGATCGCGGCGTACGAGCTGTCCAGGATGTCGGTGTCGGTGACGTTGATGGTGGCGTTGACCGGCTCGTTGAGGCCGCTGAACCAGAGGGCTCCGACGCCGAAGTGCCAGTTGAAGTCGTTGTTGCCCGCCCGGAGCAGGGTGTTGCGGGCGACGGTGTGGGTTCCGGCGACCGCGGTGCCCTGGCCGGAGTTGACGCCCGGGTAGCGGTTGGCGATGTGGATGCCGCCGCCGTTGCTGACCGTGTCGGCCACCACGTTGTCGGTGATCTGGATGTCCCTGCCGCCGTACGTCACGATGTTGTTGGCCAGCAGCGTGACGCCCACGGTGTTGAACGTGAACTTGTTGCCGACGTTCGGGATCCGCTCCGGCCACATGGCCAGCGCGTCGTCACCGGTGTTGCGCAGGAACGTGTTGGTGACCGTCGAGTTGGTGACGCCGGTGTGGAAGTTCACGCCGTCGGCGGTCTGGTCGAGGATGCGGCTGTTCTTGATGGTGAAGTTGTTCATCGGGCCGTCCATCCAGGCGCCGACCTTGGTGTGCTGCATCCACACGTTGTCCACGACAGAGTCGGTCATCGCGCCGCCCATGGCGTTTACCTGGTCGTTGTCCTCGCGCTCCATGATCTCGCCGATGATGGCGAAGTCCTTGAGCGTGACGTTGCGGCTCGGGCCGCCCGCCTCGTGGGCGCGGATCTCACCGCCGTAGCCGCCGCCCTGGACGTACTTGCCGTAGACGCCGACGGCCCGGTTGCGCTGCGTGGGGTGGCGCCCGCCGAGCACGCTGTACCAGGGGCCCGCTCCGCGCAGGGTGACCCCGTCGACGACCACGTGGTCGTAGAGGTTGTACGTCCCCTCGGGGATGTAGACCTCCTTGCCCTGGGCCTTGCCCGCGTTGACCGCGGCCTGGAAGGCGGCCGTGTTGTCGACGCCCGTGTTGTTCTTGATCGCGCCGAAGTCGTCGACCGACAGCGAACCGGACGGGCGCCCGATCGGGGCGCCGACGACCTCGAAGTCGGCGAGGTCCACGGTGACCGGGATGCCGCCGGTGTGCTGGACGCGGACCTTGGCGCCCGCGGCGAGCGTGGACCCGAACATGGTCCGCGTCTCGTCGTAGAAGTGGTGCGGGTTGGTGTCACCCGGGTTGTTGTTGAACGGGTAGCCGCCGTAGTACCAGCCGTACTTGGAGGTGAGGGTCAGGTCCTTCAGGTGCGTGCCGTTGATCCGCAGGCTGGAGGTGGTGTTCTGGCCGGTTCCCGAGGCGTTGTCCGGAACGCTGTAGCGCAGCGACATCGCGTTGGCCGGGCGGGTGAGCGTGAACTCCACGTACTCACCCGAGGAGTCGAGCGTCACCGCCCTGCGGCCAGAGGCCTCCGAGGGGAGGCGGCCGTAGATCCGGTCGGGGCCGATCACCTGGCCCGAGTGGGCGGTGTCCTCGGCCTCTATCTCGAAGAAGGGCACGGTGGCGCCCCGCCCCGGGAAGTCGAACGGTGAGTCGGCCCTCACGGCGGCCGTGGCGGGGGTGACGGGTAAGGAGACCAGCCCTCCCGCCGTCAGCGCCGCGATCGTGGCGATGGTCCAGGCCTTTAGCCTGCCGGACTTCTTCATCGGCTGACCCTTCACTTTCGAAGAGCCGGACGCTTCGCGGCCGGAACGTCGGGGACGCCGGCCGGTGGTGCCCGGGGGGTACCCACACCTTAAAATGACGAACAGATTGCTGCAAGATTTCAGCGAATACATGAAACGTAACGACCGTGTTGCGCTGGTTCTTGTACGGAAAGTTTCACGCAAGTGCTTGCGCGGAAGCGGAAGCCGCTTGCGCGCCGCTGGAAGCGGCCCTCGGCGGCGGGCCGGTTCCCCGGGGTGGCCCGGCGGGTCCGGGCGGCCCGGCTTCCAGGAGCGTCCGTCCTGATCACAGGTGAAATATCCCGGATGTGAAACAGGAGGCGTTTGGCCGGTTTTTCGGCAAAGGTCGATGTGCTGCCCTACGATGCCTTGTCGTGGTGGACCGGCACGGAACGGCGCCGCGGGACGAGAACGACCCGGAGTACGGCGCCCCGGTGCGGGAGAACGGCGGCGGTTCCATGGGCCTGTTGGGGAACGAACGAAAGACAGCGCTGTCAATGACTGATCTCGGACTGCGGTTCTCGATACTGGGGCCGGTACGCGTCTGGCGGGACGGCGCCGAGGTGGAGATCGGCTCTCCCCAGCAGCGGCTGGTCCTCGCCGTCCTCCTCCTGGCCGAGGGCAGGGCCGTCGGCCACGACCACCTGCTCGACGCCATCTGGGGCGAGGAGCGTCCCCGCACCGCGATGAGCACCCTGCGCACGTACATCTCGCGCCTGCGCTCCGCCCTCGGCGGCGAGACGATCACCTCGATCGGCAGCGGGTACGCCCTCGCCGGGGGGATCTGCGACCTGGTCACGATGGAGGAGCTGTCCCGCGAGGGGCGCTACGGCGAGGCCCTGGAGCTCTGGCGGGGCGAGCCCCTCGCCGGGCTGGAGGGCGGCTACGCCCAAGGGCAGCGGGTCCGGCTCACCGAGCGGCGGCTCGCCGTGCTGGAGCGCAGGATCGCCCGGGAGGTCGAGGAGGGCAGGCACACCGAGGTCATCGCCGAGCTGACCACGCTCTGCGGGGAGCACCCGGCCAGGGAGCGGCTCTGCGGCCTGCTGATGCTCGCGCTGTACCGCTCGGGGCGGCAGGCCGAGGCGATCGGCGTGTTCACCGACACCCGGAAGCTGCTCGCCGAGAGCCTCGGCATCGACCCCTCGCCCGAGCTGGCGGACCTCTACCAGCGGATCATCACGGCGGACCCCGCCCTCGGCCAGGCGAAGGTGGCGGGCCCGGCCGTCAGGCAGGTGCCCCGGCAGCTGCCCGCCGACACCGCGGACTTCACCGGCAGGGAGTCCGAGGTCGACGAGATGGTCGACGCCCTCAGGACGGGGAACGCCTCGGCGCTGGTGATCTCGGCCGTGTCGGGCGCGGGCGGCATGGGCAAGACCACGCTCGCCGTCCACGTGGCGCACCGGCTCGCGCCGGACTACCCCGACGGCCAGCTCTTCGTGAACCTCAGGGGCTCGGGGGCGCAGCCGCTCGCGCCGGAGACCGTGCTCGGCAGGTTCCTGCGCTCCCTCGGGGCGGAGGTCCCCGCCGACTCCGAGGAGCTGGGCGAGCGGGCGGCCATGTACCGCTCCACGCTGGCCGACCGGCGGGTGCTCGTCGTCCTGGACAACGCCGCGAACTCGGCGCAGGTGCGGCCGCTGCTGCCGGGCGCCGCCGGGTGCGCGGTGATGGTGACGAGCCGGGCGAAGATGGTCGGCCTGTCCGGCGTACGCCAGGTCGACCTGGGCGTGCTGCCGCACGACGAGGCGATGACGCTGCTGGCCAAGGTGGTCGGGGAGGCGCGGGTGGCCGTCGAGCCCGAGGCGGCGGCCGACCTGATCGGGGCGTGCGGGTACCTGCCCCTGGCGATCAGGATCGTGGCCTCGCGGCTGGCGGCCCGGCCCGCCTGGAGCGTGGCCAGGATGCGAGACCGGATGGCCGACGAGCGCAGGCGCCTGGCGGAGCTGCGGGTGGACGACCTGGCCGTCGAGGCGACGTTCGCCCTCGGCTACGACCAGCTCGACGCCGCGCACGCCTCGGCGTTCCGGCTGCTCGCCGTCCCCGACGCGGCCGACTTCTCGCTGGGCGCGGCGGCGGCCGTCCTCGGCATGGAGGAGCCGGACGCCGAGGAGGTGTGCGAGGCGCTGGTGGACGTGAGCATGCTGGAGTCGCCCTCTCCCGGCCACTACCGCTACCACGACCTCCTCAAGATCTTCGCGCGGTCGCGGCCGGACGACGAGGACGTCCGGCGAGCCGCGCTGGCCGGGCTGCTCGGCTACTACCTCGCCGGCATGACGGCGGCCCACCACCTGACCTACCCGGGCCACCTGACCTACCCGGGCGCCCCGGTGTCCGGCGCGGGGCCGTCCTTCCCCGGCCTCTCCTTCGCGGACAAGGAGGCCGCGGTGAGCTGGGCGGAGGACGAGGAGCAGGGGGTGATCAGCTGCGTGCACCAGGTCGCCCGGACCCCGGGAAGCGTCCTGTCCGACGCGACACGGCTGCTCGACATGGCGTCCGACGTACTGGAGACCGACGTGACCCCCGAGCGCTACGAGCGGGCGGCCGGGGCCCTCGTCGAGGCGGCGGCGGCGCGCGGGGAGCGCCGCGCCGAGGCACACGCCCGGTGCGTGCGCGGCGCGTTCTGGACGAGCCGCTGGTTCCTCGACGCGGCGACCGAGGACGGCCTCGCCGCGCGGGACCTCAGCCTCGCCGAGGACGACCTGGCGCGGTACGCGGAGAGCCTCAACCTGCTGGCCATGGCCGCCTCCAACCGCGGCTCCAAGAGCGAGGCGATCGCACTGTACGCCGAGGCGGTCGAGGTCTGGCGCGGGCTCGGCGACCGCAGCAGCGAGACCGTCGGCCTGGGCAACATGGCGCTCGCGCTCGCGTCGGCCGACAGGACCGCCGAGGCGGTGGAGGCCGTGGAACTGGCCGACCGCACCATCCGCGAGCTGGGCGGCGGGGCCGATCCCGACATCATGTACCAGTCGGCCGTCGTGCTGCGCGACGCCGGGCGCCCCGAGGAGGCGCTCTCCCGGCTCCTGGAGACGCGGAAGGCGTACCGCAGGATCAAGCAGCGCGTCCGGGAGGGGGCGACGCTGCTGCGGATGGCCGAGACCCACCTCGCCCTGGGGCAGCTGGAGCGCGCCGTCGACTGCGCCGAGGACTCGCTGGGCCTGATGGCGGAGGCGGGCGACGAGTGGATCCAGGGCAAGGCGCTCGTCGCGCTCGGCCAGGCGTTCTCCTACCTCGGCCAGCCGGGCCGGGCCGGGGCGTGCCTGACCGAGGCGCTTGAGATCTTCGTACGGCGTGACATGCCCGAGGCCGACGAGGTACGGGCCCTGCTGGACCGGCACACCGCCTCACGGTGGACCGCCGAGCCCAAGGTGGACGCCCTGACCGGCTGATCACCCGCTTCCCGGACGCACCCGGGAGGCGGCGCGCCGAACCGTGCCCCCTGACCGGTTGAGCGCCCGCTTTCAGGGCGCCCCCGGCTCGCGGGCGCCGAACCGTGTGTCCTGACCGGCTGAGCGCCCGCCCCGGTGCCTCGCCTGTTGTTTCCGGACCCGGAACTGTCGGTGCCGGCTGGCATCATCAGGAGTGTGGGTCCGCACCACTACGACGCGCCTCCTCGCTCCGGCCGTCATGACGGCCAGGTCGGCGGGGTCGTGGTGTCCTCCTCGAAGGGGAGCTAGGAGGGCGGTGGCGGTGCGGTTCCCCGGTCGCCGCCAACCCGGGGTGGCCTGCCACGAGTCCTACGGGCAGGGATGTCGAGAACGCATCCGTGACTCCGATTCTCCGCGATCGACGGAACGAGACGGACGACGATTTTCGAGGAGGAACGACCATGCAGCCCCCGAAGACGAACACCCTGAAGGTGCCCGGCGCGACCCTCTACCACGAGACGCGTGGTTCGGGGCCGGTCCTGCTGCTGATCTGCGGCGGGATCTACGACGCCGCCAGGTACGCCGAGCTGGCCCAGCGGCTCGCCGACCGCTACACGGTGGTGACCTACGACCGGCGCGGCAACTCGCGCAGCCCGCTGGACGGGCCCCCGGAGTCGCAGAGCATCGAGACGCACGCCGACGACGCGCACCGCGTGCTGGTGGAGGCGGGTGTCACCGCCGACGAGCCCGCGTACGTCTTCGGCAACAGCTCGGGGGCGATCATCGGCCTGGAGCTGGCCGCCCGTCACCCCGAGCAGGTGCGCGTCCTGGTCTCCCACGAGCCGCCGCTCTTCGAGCTGCTGCCCGACCGCGACCGCTGGCGCGACGTCATCCGCGACGTCGAGGAGGCCTTCGCCAAGGAGGGCGCCGGAGCCGCCATGCGGGCGTTCGCCACCGGGTTCGACAGGACCGGCCACGAGCACGAGGAGGCGGCCACCCACGGGGAGCGGGGAGAGCCCACCCCCGAGATGGCGGAGGCGATGGCCCGGATGGAGAAGAACACCGAGTTCTTCATCGGCTACGAGGTGCCGCCGTTCGTCGGCTACCTTCCCGACGTCGACGCGCTCCGGTCCTCCTCGACGCGCGTCGTGATGGTCGCGGGCGAGGAGTCGGAGGGGCAGCCGCCCTACCGGGCCTCCTTCGTCGTCGCCGAACAGATCGGCGGCCGGCACGTGATGTTCCCCGGAGACCACGGGGCCTTCGGCACCCGGCCGGAGGCGTTCGCCGCCAAGCTCGACGAGGTGCTTTCCAGCCCCTGAGGTCGCGCGGTCCGGCGAGGCCGTCTCCCGGCGCCCCGGCCCGGGAGACGGCCGCGACCACACCAACGGGCCGCTTCGACGGGCCGCTTCGATGGACCACACCGACGGGCCGCTTCGGCGAACCGTTTCGGCGAACCGCTTCGCAGGACCACACCGACGGGCCGCTTCGACGGCCTGCGAAGGTGGGGTCGTCTACACCTGGGCGCGAGCTTCCTCGATCTGGCGCGTGATGTTCTTCGCACCGCAGGCCTCGGCGAGGGCGCCCCCCTCCTCGGCCAGCGCGAGCGCGTCGTCGCGGCGGCCCTGCGCGGTAGCGATGTAGATCAGCCCGACCAGGTTCGCGGCGACCCCCGGCAGGAAACCGAGCTCCCGGCGGAGCCGCGTCGACTCCTCCAGCCGTTCCCGCGCCGTCTCCAGCCGCCCGGCGGCGTGCTCGGCGGTGCCCAGGTGCCGGAGCGCGTACGACATCAGCAGCCTGTCACCGGCCCGCGTCGCGAGCTCGTGCGAACGTTCGAGGAACGGGACCGCGGTCTCGTCGTCCCCGCGGACGACCTGATGGAAGAGGCCGACCCAGAGCAGCGCCTCACTCTCGCCGCGCGGGTCGCCGAGCGCCCGGTAGAGCTCCGTCGCCCGCTCGAACAGCGCCGGCTCGCGCGGGTCCTCTTTCCCGTCCTCGAAGAAGCGCGCGTGCACGATCCGGCCGCGGGCCAGCGCCAGCCCGGCCTCGACCGCGTCCAGCTCCCGGTCGGCCATCTCCAGCACCCCGGCCTCACCGTCGAAGACCGAACGCTCGTAGAGCAACCTCGCCCGTTCGAGCCTCTCCTCCGCGCTCATCCGCTCAACCCCGTCCGTCCGGATCCGCCCGCCGCGCCGAACACCGTACGCGCCGGACGAGGTGTGACACCAGCCTTCCGGCCGCCGTGAGAGCTTGGCCGACGGGTTATGGGTGCCTGCCGAGGGAATGGTCGTCGGGCCTTGCGAGATCTGTGTGTGGGCGTCCACGGTGTGCTGGAGGGCGACCAGCTCCCAACCGCTGTAAGCGCACTTGCTCAACCGTGACCAGCTGAACCGGCACCGTGGCGAACACGCGGCCTGGGTGTCCGGGTGAAGCCGGATGCCCAGGCCGTGCGCCTCTACCGGAGTTGCTCCTGGAGAAGGGCCTCGGCGACCTGCCGGGCGTCCTCGACGGCTCGGAGGTCGTTGCACGAGGTCGCGAGCGCCCTGCCGCCCTCGTAGACGACGGCGAGGTGGCGGGCCAGCCGTTCCGGGTCCCGCGCGCCCGCTTCGGACGCCGTCTCGGTGAGCCTGCGCAGGAAGTTCTTCTTGTGCCGCTCCACCACCTCGGCGGCCTGCGGCATCTCTCCCGCGGCCTCGACGGCCGCGTTGTGGAACGGGCAACCGCGTACGACGGACGTCTGGGGGCCGGTGCAGAAGATCGCCAGCAGGCGCTCGGCGGGACCGAGGTCCGTGCGGTCCAGCTGTTGCTCCGGCGGCAGCGCCTCCTCGGTTTCGAAGCGGCGCAGGTACTCCTCGACGAGCGCGTTCTTGCTGGGGAAGTGCTGGTAGAAGGTGCGCGTCGACACGTGGGCGGCCTTGGTGAGCCGCGCGATGCCGGTGGCGTGGATGCCCTCTTCGTAGAAGAGCCTGGCGGCGGTCCTGAGGATCCGCTCGCGCGCTCCCCGGCCTCCGGAGGTCTCGGCGTCTGGTGATGTGACCACACCTAAGTATAGCGATCGTTTTACTTTGCTCCTCGCGTGGGCTACGGTCTGAAAGTAAATCGATCGTTTTACCTCGTGCCGCCGACGGGCACACGCTCGCCGCGTGACCTTCCGTCCCGGCCGTTCCAGACACAGGGGAGTTCACTCGTGCGATATCTGACCTTCGGCCGCAACAACGGCCTGCGGGTGTCGGAGTACGCCCTCGGCACCGGCACCTTCGGCACCCGGTGGGGCTCGGGCAGCGACACGGCCGACATCGCCAAGATCTTCGACCGCTTCGACGAGGCCGGTGGCACCTTCGTCGACACCGCCGACGTCTACCAGTTCGGAGAGTCCGAGGAGCATCTCGGGGGGCTGCTCGCCGGGCGGCGCGATCGCTTCACGCTCGCCACCAAGTTCTCCAACGGTCTCGATCCGGCCGCCGGGGTGATGGGGACGGGCAACAGCCGCAAGAGCATGGTCCAGGCGGTCGAGGGGAGCCTGAGGCGGCTGCGGACCGACCGGATCGACCTGCTGTGGGTCCACTTCCCCGACTCGGTCACCCCCGTCGAGGAGATCGTGCGCGGCCTGGACGACCTGACCCGCGCGGGCAAGATCCTGTACGGGGGCCTCTCCAACTTCCCGGCCTGGCGCACCTCCCGCGCCGTCACCCTCTCCGAGCTCCGCGGACACGCGCCGATCGCGGCCGTGCAGTTCGAGTACAGCCTCGTGGAGCGCACGGCCGACCGGGAGATCCTGCCCATGGCGGAGGCGCTCGGGCTGGGGGCCGCCCTGTGGTCACCGCTCGCCGGTGGGCTGCTCACCGGCAAGTACCGCAGCGGTGAGGCGGGCCGGCTCACCGACTGGCAGCGGCTCGTCCACACCGAGGACACCACGCGCAAGACCCGGGTGGTCGACGAGCTCCAGGCGATCGCGGCCGAGCTGGGCGTCCCGTCGGCCCGGGTGGCGATGGCGTGGCTCCGCGAACTCGGCGCGCGTGCCACCACCGGGTACGTACCGATCATCGGTCCCCGCACTCCCGCGCAGCTGGAGGACTATCTCGGCGCGCTGGACGTGCGCCTCGACGCCGAGCAGTTCCGCCGCCTCGACGAGGCCGGTCGTCCGGAGCTGGGCCAGCCGCACGAGTCGGCCGCCGAGCAGACCCAGCACGTCCTCGGCGGCCCGGACATCGACTTCCGCCGCCCGCAGATCCCCGTGGCCTGACCCACGACGTCGGCGGACGCGGGTCAGGTCTTTCGCGGGCCGGGTCCTTCAGGAGAAACGGCGCAGGGCGAAGCGGGGGTGGGGATCGGTGTGGCCGAGGGCGAGGTCGGCGGTCATCCGGCCGATCAGGGGGGCGAACTTGGCGCCGTGGCCCGAGCAGGGGGAGGCGATGACGAAGGGGCCGACGCGGTCGAGGACGAAGTCCTCGTCGGGGGTGATGGTGTAGAGGCAGCTCGCCTCGGCCACCGGGGCGGGGTCGAGGCCGGGCAGCAACCTCCGGACGTGGTCGGTCACCACGGCGCGGGAGGCCGGGTCGACGACGCCGTCCCGGGTGGTGGCGGTGACGGGTCTGCCCGCGTCGTGCTGGGCGACCTTGACCGCGGGCTCGGAGCCGCCGTCGCCGCCCGAGGGAAGCCCGTAGATCTGCGGGCCGTCCGTGTGGACGAGGATGGGCCAGCGGGCCTCCGGGTCGCGCGAGCGGAAGTGGAAGACCTGCTGCTGGGTCACCCGCAGCGGGGGCAGCCCCACCGGCACGCCGAGCGGTCCGGCGAGTTCCGGCAGCCAGGCGCCGGCGGCGACGACGACGGTGCCGGCGGTCACCTCCGGGCCCTCGGTGCGCAGCCGGACGCGTCCGCCGGGCAGCTGCTCCGCGCCGGTGACCCTCACACCGGTGACCACCCGGGCGCCCAGCTCGGCCGCCCGGTTCACCGCGGCGGCCACCGTCGCGTCGGCGTCGGCCGTACCCGCCTCCGGGTGGTGCAGCACCGGTCCCTCGAAGCGCATGAACGGCCACCGCTCGGTCGCGGCGCCGGGAGTGAGCAGCTCGTGCGGCACGCCCGCCTCCGCCAGCAGGCGGGCGAGTCCCTCGGGGTCGCGCCCCGCGCCGTGGTCGACGCCGCCGGTGACGCGGAGCAGCGTCGTGCCGGTGTCGCTTTCCAGCTCGCGCCAGAGCTCCCCGGACAGGCCGGTGAGGCGCACGTACTCCGGGTCGCCGTAGGCCCGGCGGTAGATCCGTGACGTGCCGTGCGAGCTGCCGCGCCGGTGGCCGACGTCGTACGCCTCGACGAGGGTGACGGCGTGGCCCCGGCGGGCGAGCTCCCACGCCGTGGCGGAGCCCATCAGCCCCGCCCCGATCACCGCGACCTCCGTCTCGATCCGGTCAGGGGTGTTCATCGGCGGCTTTTCCCTTCGGGCGCTGTCGTCGTCCTCGACGGCGGGGTTCCCCACGGGGGCGATCCTAGGTGACCACGCGAGAACGGCTCCGGCCGGACCCTTCCGGGCCCGGCCGGAGCCGGTCTTTCCTTCGGGACGCCGATCAGGGGACGCTGATCGGGCGGTGGTGATCACGGGGGACGGCGATCACCGGGGGGGTGAGGGGGGCCTGGGCGGGACGGTGACGATCACGGGGACGGTGATCATCGGGGGAAGGTGTCACGGGGAAGGAGGAGCGGGGGAAGGCGCCACGGGGAAGGTGTGGCGGAGGTGGTGGTCAGCTGACGTTGGCGCAGATCGCGTAGACGCTGATGCCCACGTCGTTGTAGCCGGGCTGGCGGCCGAGCCCGATCCAGCCGCCGCCGTCGTCGGTGGGGAAGGAGCCCACCAGCACGGCCTGGTTGCCCTGCGCCTCGGCGCCGCCGCCGACGACCTTCTTGCCGGCCGGGCAGCGGACCACGCGGCGCTGGAAGTTGGGTACGTTGGCGTTCGGCAGCTTGACGAGCTGGTAGCCGGTGAAGTCGGCGGTCGCGGGGACAGCGGGGACGCCGGGAACGGCGGTTACGGAGGCCGTGGCGGGAGCGGCGACGGTCATCGCGGTGAGACCCGCGACACCGGCGGCGGCGACGCTCAACGCGACGGTCGTGAGCTTCCTGCTTCGCATGTTGTCTCCTGGGGCAGGGGGTGCATGAGTGGTCACGGAAAGTAAATTAGTCGTCACGCTCCGTGTCCAGCCTTGATTTTGTCACCACCCCGCCAGTTGCGTCCGCGCCGGTGATCGGGCATGCGCGGCCCCGGAGGATGACGGGCGCGGATGCGTGCCCCGAAGGCGTCCGGGGGCAGGGGGCGGGCGCCGCCAGGAGATCGACCGGCCGTCGGCGTCGATCAACAGAGAGAGCGCTCTCAGATCAGGATAGGGCCACTTCTTGATCGTTGGGCAGGAAGTCGACGCGAGGTGCGTGGGTCCGAGGGGGCGATGCTGCATGGTGGAACGCCCTGTTTTCTGCGCTTACGCCCTCCCGCCTGCACGTCTGTACTTTACCTATTCGTTACCAACGTGAAACATTGACTGCCGTGACGCGGCCCGTTACTTTTCGGTGAGAGAGCGCTCTCTCGTATCGGTCAGCTTCAGAGCCC
The DNA here is from genome assembly GCF_042888905.1 of Streptosporangium sp. NPDC002721. Taxonomy (NCBI): domain Bacteria; kingdom Bacillati; phylum Actinomycetota; class Actinomycetes; order Streptosporangiales; family Streptosporangiaceae; genus Streptosporangium; species Streptosporangium sp. NPDC002721. The sequence continues at coordinate 29,016 of NZ_JBIAQI010000040.1, read as the reverse complement.
GATTCCTCTCCCCGGAGGCACCCCCCAATGGATCCCTCGATCCGGACCACGGGTCCGGACAGTGCGCACCCCCGTGAAGGACGACTCGCTCAGTCAGCGGCTCGCGTCAGGACTCGCCGTCGCAGCCTCGCCGCCGGTGTGGTCCTCGCGCTGGTGGCCGGACTGCTCGGCCTCGGCGCCGCCCGCTCGGCCGAGGCCGCCACGGTCGGCGCCGGCAGCTACGCCGACACCCTCCCCGCCGGCCGCTCGCTGCCCGCCGGCTGCGGCTCCATCTCCACCAACCCCCGCCAGTGGGTGACGTCCAACGCCCCCGCCGGGGCCGTGCCCACCAACGACTGGTGGTCGTCGATCCTCTACAAGAAGACCGACTGCGCGTACGGCGAGCCGCTCCACGCGCACCCGATCTCGTACGACACCTTCGGCAACGGTCTCGGGTTCTCCTACAACACCACTCCCGCCATCAGCGGCACCGCGACCGGCGTCGGCGAGTACCACTACCCCTACGTCGAGAACATCCGCGTCGGCGTCGCGGGCCTGAACTCGCCGGACGTCAAGGTCGACGGCTGGAGCGACTGGACGGTCACCCCGTACTGGAGCGGCTCGGGCCGGACCATGAAGGCCACCATCGGCCACGGCCTGCCGTTCGCGTACTTCCAGGTCACCGGGGGCGACGCGCAGATCACCACGGCGGGCACCCCCACGGTGTGGTCCAACAGCGGCGCGACCATCGGCTTCACCGCCGGAGGCCGTGACTACGTCGCCTACGCGCCGACCGGCGCGACCTGGTCGGTGAGCGGCACGACGATCAGCTCCGCCCTGGCGGGCAGGGGCTTCTTCTCCGTGGCGGCGCTCCCCGCGGGCGGCGACCGCGCGGCCCTGGCGAGCACCTACGGGCAGTACGCGCACGCGCACGTCACCGGCACCCGGGTCTCCTACGCCTACAACCAGGCCGCGAGCTCGCTCACCACGACGTACGCCTTCACCACCACGGCCAGGCAGGGCAGCCAGACCGGCACGGTCATCGCGCTCTACCCGCACCAGTGGAACTACCTGACCGGCTCCACACCGCTGGCGCAGACGTACGTGTCGGCGCGAGGCCAGATGAAGATCGTCACCGGGACGCAGTTCCGGACGACGATGAAGTACACCGGCGTGCTGCCGGAGGTCCCCGCGGTGGCCGACAGCTCGGGCGCCGACCTCACCACGATCACCAACCAGCTCAACGCCGAGCTCGGCAACCCGATGGACATCCGGGGCGACGACACCTACTGGACGGGCAAGGGCCTGGGCCGGGCGGCCCGCATCGCGGAGATCGCCGACCAGCTCAACCTGACGTCGGTGCGCACCGCCGCGCTGAACGCCATCCGCACCCGTCTCAACGACTGGTTCACCGCCTCGCCGGGCAAGACCAGCCGGGTCTTCTACTACAACCCGAGCTGGGGGACCCTGCTCGGCTACCCGGCCTCCTACGGCTCCGACCTGGAGCTCAACGACCACCATTTCCACTACGGCTACTACATCGCCGCCGCCGCGACGCTGGCCAAGTTCGACCCCAACTGGGCGAGGACGAGCCAGTACGGCGGCATGGTGGACCTGCTGATCCGCGACGCCAACAACTACGACCGCTCCGACACCCGCTTCCCGTACCTGCGTGACTTCGACATCTACGCGGGCCACGACTGGGCGTCCGGGCACGGCGCGTTCGGCTCGGGCAACAACCAGGAGTCGTCGTCGGAGGGCCAGAACTTCGCCAACGCCCTCATCCAGTGGGGACAGGCCACCGGCAACACCGCCGTCCGCGACGCGGGCATCTTCATCTACACGACCCAGGCCGCGGCGATCCAGGAGTACTGGTTCGACTCGCGCGACCAGAACTTCCCCTCCGCCTTCGGCCACAGCACGGTCGGCATGGTCTGGGGCAGCGGCGGCGCGTACGCCACCTGGTTCAGCGCCGAGCCGGAGATGATCCAGGGCATCAACATGCTGCCGGTCACCGGCGGGCACTTCTACATGGGCGACAACCCCGGCTACGTGAACACCAACTACGCCGAGCTGGTACGCAACAACGGCGGGCCGCCCACGGTGTGGCGGGACATCCTCTGGCAGTTCCAGGCGCTGGGCAACGGTGACGCGGCCCTGTCGAACCTGCGCGCGGCCGGCTCCTACACCCCCGAGGAGGGGGAGAGCAGGGCGCACACCTTCCACTGGATCCGCAACCTGGCCGCCCTCGGCACGGTGGACAACTCCGTCACCGCCAACCACCCGCTCGCCAAGGTGTTCAGCAAGAACGGGGCACGCACCTACGTCGCCTCCAACATCACCGGCAGCGCGCTCACGGTGACCTTCTCCAACGGGACCGTGCTCAACGTCCCGGCGGGCAAGACGGTCACCTCCGGCGCCTTCACCTGGAGCGGCGGCAACGCGGGCGGCGGCACCACGAACCCCGACCCGACGCCCACGCCGACTCCCACCCCGACCCCGACTCCCACCCCGGACCCGGGTGGCTTCGCCGCGACGCGCTACCTGCAGAGCGGCGGCGGCCTGCCGGGCACGGCGGGTTCGGCGGGCAGCCTCGCGGTGACCGCCGCGAACGGCAACCACGACGGCGTGCCGACCAACGCCCGGGTCTTCACGGCGACCGGTCTCACCGCCGGCCACAACGGCGGCGCCACCGCGTTCGACCTCTTCCTGGACGCGGGAACCTCGGTCGCCAACGGCACCCAGGTCCGGGTCTCCTACGACCTGACCGGCAACGGGAGCTGGGACAGGGTGGAGACCTACGCCTACTTCGCCACCGACCCGGTGACGGGCTGGGAGCACTACACGCAGGGATCCGGCCCGCAGTCGTCCTCGGGAACGCTCGGCAACCTGTCGAACGGCCAGGTGAGGGTCGAGGTCTGGAACGCGATCGGGAACGGCGCCGTCAACCTCGGCGTCGGCAACCAGTCGATCGTGAGGCTGCCGTTCGGCTGACCCCCCTCAGTCGATCGGTGACGGGACGGCCGGGAGCGTGAGCCCTCGGCCGTCCTCGCCGTCCCCGCCGTCCCCGGAGGGTCTGGGCAGGCCGATCGGGTTCGAGGGCGGGATGACGCCCGACTCCAGGACGGCCATGGTCAGCGGGTGCAGCAGCAGGGCGAGCTCGGAGGTGCGCCCCTCGCCCAGGGCCCGCCAGGGAACGGCGGCGGCCTCGTCGGTCAGTCGCTCGATCCGCTCGCGCTCCCGCGAGCCCTCGGCCGTCAGGACGCCGGAGTCGTCGACCCAGCCGCGCTCGCGCAGCGCGGCGGCACCGGCCTCCCACTCCCCGTCGTCCCAGCGCCGCGCCAGGCGCAGCTGGCCCGGGTCCGTCTCGCCCGCCGCGACCTTGAGCAGGTGGGACTGGACGGGGGAGACGCCGTGGGCGACGAGGGCGGCCACGTGCCCGTCGCCGCGGTGCTCGCGCAGCGTGGTCGCGGCCTGCCAGAGCAGCAGGTGCGGCTCGTCGGGCGCGGGCAGCGCCTGGTTGGCCGCGCCGAGCACCCGGCCGGCGGTGTCGGCGAGCCCGGCGGCCTCCCAGGCGAGCTCCGCCGCCGCGCGCAGGTCGTCGGAGCCGGTCACCTTGTCGGTGAGCAGGGTGCGCAGCGCGGCCCCCGCCCCGTCGAGCCGGGCGCGCAGCACGTCGCCGGGGGTCGCGAACGACCACGCGTCGGGGAGCGCCCTGGCGACCCTGGCCGGGGGGAACCCGTGGAAGGCCGCCGTGACGACACCGGGGCCGACCGGCCCGAGCGGCGCCGCCCTGGCCGCGAAGTAACCCATCCAGAAGCCGCGCATGCCGACCGCGTCGGCCGCGGCCCGAGCCTCGGGGGCGAAGTAGGTGACGGCGTGCAGGGGCTCCAGCAGCTGCCACATGACACGCGGAACGTTCGGTTCGGGTTCCGGCACGGTCTCACACCCCGTCTCGTGGATCCTGGCGGATCGGCTGTGCGTTGTTCATACGGTACTCGTCGGAACGACCGGACGATCTCCGGATGAGAGAGCTGTCATCTGGTCGGACCCCTGACCTGATCTGGGAAGACGAAGTCATCTCACCCGTCAGGTTGGGTCTTCTCAAGGGAGGACGGCCGGGTTATCAAGAGCTCAGGACGAACTGTGATCCCGGACATTCCCACCCACCGGTGACACGGGCCCGTCCGATCGCACACCCCCCGAACCAATGGAGTACGGCATGCGGCAGTTACGAAGAGTCATGTTCCACTTCCTGTGTGTCATCGCGATGCTCGCCGCGAGCGTCGTCGCGACGGCCACGAGCGCGCAGGCATCCGTACCCAACCGGTGGGGTTTCGCGGTGGTCGACGTGACCTCCGGCATCCCCGACCTCAACCACCAGGCGGGCAGCTGGGGGCCGGGCTTCAACGTCAGCGTCACCCCCGGCGGGGTCGGGCAGACGTTCGTGCGGTTCCCGCAGATCGCGATCACCGGCGGCGTGGTCCACGTCACGGCGATCTCCCAGAACGCCTACTGGTGCCAGGCGCAGAACTGGGGACCCTCGGGCACCGACGTGGTGGTGGCGGTGCAGTGCTATCGGTACGGAGGGGCTCCGGTCTTCACCCCGTACAGCATCGTCTTCGAGCAGAGCACCGGTGTCCTGCCCGCGCCGCAGGCGTTCGGCTACGTGCACTACAACGGCGGCGGCATCACCTCCCAGTTCAACTCGGCCGGGGGCGTGAACACCGTCGCCGGGGGCGGGGGAGGCTGGACGGTCACCCTGCCCGGCCTGGGCTCCTCCGGCTTCGCCGGGAACATCCAGGTCACCGCGGTCAACCCCAGCCAGCCCGCCCGCTGCAAGGTCGGCGCCTGGGCTCCCGGGGTGGGCGCGCAGGCGGTCCAGGTGCGCTGCTTCAACGCGACGAACGTGCCGCTCAACACCGGATGGACGCTCACCTACCACCGTGAGCGCGCCATCACCGGCGCGGCGATCCCGCCGAAGAACTTCGCCTACACCTTCGACAACACCCCGGCCAACCCCGGCCCGTACTCGCCGGTGCCCCCGGCCCTGAACTACAACTCGCAGGCGGGCGTGAACACGGTCCAGAACGCGGGACTCGGCCTGCGCCTGGTGCTCTTCCCGAGGGTCGGGGTCCTGCAGGACCAGGTCCAGGCCACCGCGTACGGTCCCGGCCCCGAGTTCTGCAACCTGCAGTCCATCTGGAACACCAGCGGCAGCAACGCGATCGTCCGCAACGTCGCCTGCTACAGCGCCGCCACCCGCGTCGCTCAGCCCTCGCTGGTCACCTACACCTCGGCCTTCTGAGTCACCTCGGTCCTCCGGAGATTTGGCGCGGTACCGTCCCCCGGGCGGTACCGCGCCCTTCGTCCGAATGGACGGCCCTCTCCCGGGTAGCCGGAGGCGATGGCGACTTATGGCTTTCATTCCTCACACGAGCAGATCCATCCGGCAGAGCTGCTGAAGGCGGTCACGCGGGCCGAGCAGGCGGGCTTCGGGGCGGCGATGTCGTCGGACCACTTCTCCCCGTGGAGCGAGCGTCAGGGGCAGTCGGGGTTCGCCTGGTCCTGGCTGGGCGCGGCGCTCCAGGCCACGAACCTGCCGTTCGGCGTGGTCAACGCCCCCGGCCAGCGCTACCACCCGGCGATCATCGCCCAGGCGATCGGCACCCTCGGCGCGATGTACCCCGGGCGCTTCTGGGCCGCCCTCGGCTCGGGCGAGGCGAGCAACGAGCACATCACCGGCGACCGCTGGCCGCGCAAGGAGCTCCGCATGCGGCGGCTGCGGGAGTGCGTCGACATCATCCGGGCGATGCTGGCGGGGGAGGAGGTCAGCCACGACGGCCTGGTGACCGTCGACCGCGCCCGGCTGTGGACCCGCCCCGACACCCCGCCGAAGCTGGTCGGCGCGGCGGTGAGCGCCGAGACGGCCCGCTGGTGCGCGGAGTGGGCCGACGGCATGATCACCGTTGGAGGGGACGTCGACCGGCTGCGCAAGGTCATCGGCGCCTACCGGGACGCCGGAGGTAAGGGCAAGGTGGCGCTCCAGGTCCACCTCAGCTGGGCCGAGAGCGACGAGGAGGCGATGGCCATCGCCCACGACCAGTGGCGGAGCAACGTCTTCGCGGCACCGGTCAGCTGGGACCTGGAGACAGCGGAGGTCTTCGACGTGGTCTCCGCCGACGTCTCACCGGAGAAGGTGGCCGAGGGCGTCAACGTCTCCTCCGACCTGGGCTGGCACGCGGCCAGGATCAACGAGTACGCGGAGCTGGGGTTCGAGGAGATCTACCTGCACCACGTGGGCCAGGAGCAGGCCGCCTACATCGACGCCTTCGGCGCGAAGGTGCTTCCCCAGCTGAGCTGACCCCGTCCCGGCGCCGCTTCGACGTCCTGTCGGCGTCGTGGCGACGTCCTGTCGGCGTCGTGGCGGCGTCGTGGCGGCGTTGTGGCGGCGTTGTGGCGGCGTTGTGGCGGCGCCGGTGCGCGGCCGGAGGGGCGGGTTCCCGGGCCGGGTACGAGGGGGCCGGGTTTCCGGGCGGCGGGGTTCCCGGGCGGCGGGGGCGGGGTCCGGGGACGCGGGGTTCCGGGCGACGGGGGCGGGGCCTGCCCGATGGCCACCGCCTCCGGGTGCCGAACGTCATGACATGCCGCCAAAGATCATGATTTAAAGCCGATCTTCCTCACTTCGCACGACATGTGATGGAAACAATTAGGGAGAAAGCAATTCACAGATGTAGATGAGTGTTCTACATTTGTCATGGGAGCGCTCCCATTCGAAGGAGGCGCGGTGTCTCTCCAATCCGACTCATCCGCGGCGTCACTCGACGTCGCCCCCGAGTACGAAGGCGAGTGCCTGCTGCCCGCCGTTCCCACGAGCGTGCGCGACGCTCGCGCGCTGGTCCGCCGGGAGCTCTCCCTGTGGGGCGCGGGCGACCTCGTGGACGACTGCATGCTGATCGTCAGCGAACTGGTCACCAACGCCGTCAGGTACGGCGGCGCCGCGTGCGCGCTGCGGATCCAGGGCTGCGGGAGCTTCGTCCGCGGCGAGCTCTTCGACCCGGGGGAGGGGGCTCCCCGCGTGTGCGCCCGCGACATGGAGGCCACGGGCGGCCGGGGGCTCCAGATCGTCGACTCCCTCGCCGACGACTGGGGGGTCGCCCATCCCCCCTCCGGAGGAAAGATCGTCTGGTTCGTCCTCGGTCTTCCCGCCCCCGCCCGCCCCTGTCCCGCCGTCGCCCCGGTCCTGCAGTTCAAGTAGGCGTGTCCCCCGAGGCGCCCGATCGTTCGGCGCGTTCGGCCCGGTCGTCCGGTATGTCCGGCCTGGTCGGCGGCCCGATCGTCCGGCGCGCCCGGTTTGTCGGGTGGCCCGGTCGTCCGGCGTGTCCGGCTCGGTCGTCCGGCGTGCCCGCTCTACCCGGCGGTCCGGTCGTCTGGCGTGCCCGGTTTGCTCGGTTTGCTCGGTTTGCTCGGTCTGCTCGGTGGCCCGGTCGTCCGGCCTGTCCGGCGCTCCTGGGTGCTTACCGGTACCCGGTGTCGCGGTGAGGTCGTGGTCCCTCCTGCCGGGGGCGGGTGTGCCGCCGCGCCGTCCGGCCCCGTAATGTGCGGGACGGCCAGACCCTCAGGGAGAGAAACGCATCATCCATGACGTATGACCACACCCGCCGCGCCTGCTACACCGGATATGTCACCCAGGCCATCGTCAACAACCTGGCTCCCCTGCTGTTCATCGTGTTCCAGACCCGCTACCAGCTGCCCCTGGAGATGCTCGGCCGCCTGGTGCTGCTCAACTTCGTCACCCAGCTGGTCACCGACATCGTGGCCGTGAGGTTCGTGGACCGGACCGGTTACCGCGTCCCGCTGGTGCTGGCCCACGTCCTGGCGGCGCTGGGGCTGGTGCTGCTGGCGGTGGCCCCGGCGGTGTCGCCCTCCCCGTACCTGGGACTGTGCGTCGCGATCGTCGTCTACGCCGTCGGCGGCGGTCTGCTGGAGGTGCTCGTCAGCCCCGTCGTGGACGCGCTGCCCAGCCCGCAGGAGGGCAAGGCCGCGGCGATGAGCCTGCTGCACTCCTTCTACTGCTGGGGACAGGTCGCGGTGGTGGCGGGCAGCACGCTGCTGCTGGCCTGGATCGGCCAGGACGCCTGGCAGATCCTGCCCGTGGCCTGGGCGCTCGTCCCGCTGGTCAACATGGTGGCGTTCCTGCGGGTGCCGCTGCCCGCGACCGTGCCCGACGAGCACCGTACCTCCCTGCGGGCGCTCTTCGGCGCTCCCGCCTTCGCCGCGGCCGTCGTGCTGATGCTCTGCGCGGGCGCGGCCGAGCTGACCATGTCGCAGTGGTCCTCCCTCTTCGCGGAGGAGGGGCTGGGCGTCTCCAAGGTGTGGGGCGACCTGGCGGGCCCGTGCCTGTTCGCGGTCCTGATGGGGATCGGCCGCATCGTCTACGGCCTGTGGGGCGAGCGGATCCCGCTGGTACCCGCGATGGCCTTCTGCGGCGCGCTGGCGACCGTCTGCTACCTCGTCGTCTGCCTGTCCTCCAACCCGGTGATCAGCCTCGTCGGCTGCGCGGTGTGCGGCCTGGCCGTCAGCCTCCTGTGGCCGGGGACCTTCAGCCTCGCCGCGGCCCGCTTCCCCCTCGGCGGCGCGGCCATGTTCGGGGTGCTGGCCGTCTTCGGCGACGCCGGGGGCGCGGCCGGTCCCTGGATCGCCGGGGCCGCCGCGGACGCCTCCTCCGCCGCCGGAGGGTTCCTCACCACCCTGTCGGCCGCGCTCCCCGACGACGGCGGCTCCGGTCTGCGCACCGGCCTCCTCGTCGCCACCGTCTTCCCGCTCGCCGTCGTCGCCCTCACCCTCGCGTACGGCATCCGGGGGCGGGGCGCGGCGGGCGTGACAGGGACAGCGGAGACGGCGACGGGCGGGACGGCCGGTGAGGCGGCGGGTGAGGTGGAGCGTCCGATCGGCGGGTGAGCCGGACGGGAGATCGGGACATGACATCGGGGCATGACATTCCCTTTTCATGGGCACCTCGTATCCCAGCGGCACCGCACACCTGAGGAGAGTTCCACCATGATCCCGGCACCCACGGACTCTCCGGCGCGTGCCGGGTTCTCCGGGACGGCAGGGGCTGGAACCCCGGGGCGTGTGGCTCGCGAGGGCGCGGCCGGGAGGGCCGGGGAGGCCCTGGGGCGTGCGATCGAGGCGATACCGCTGGTGGACCACCATGTCCACGGTGCCCTCGACGGCGACCTGTCACGGAGGCGGTTCGAGGAGCTGATCACCGAGTCCGACCGGCCGGTGCCCGCCTGGATGACCCAGTTCGACTCGCAGCTCGGTTTCGCCGTGCTGCGGCACTGCGCGCCCGTCCTCGGTCTCGGCCCGCACCCGGACCCGGAGACCTACCTCGCCCGCCGCGCCGAGCTCGGGGCCGCCGAGGCGAACCGGCGCCTGCTGGCCGCCGCCGGGGTCGGCCACTTCCTCCTGGAGACCGGCTACGGGAGCACCGGCCACGAGGGCGGGGAGATCCTCGGCCCGGCGCCGATGGCGGCCCTCACGGGGCGGCCCGTCGAGGAGGTCGTCCGGCTGGAGTCGGTCGCCGAGGGGGTCGCCGCGGAGGGGACCGGCGCCGCCGGGTTCGCCGCCCGCTTCGAGGAGGCCCTGTGGGAGCGCAGCCGTACGGCGCGCGGCCTCAAGAGCGTCGCCGCCTACCGGTACGGGCTCGACCTCGACCCCGCCCCGCCCACCCCCGCCGAGGCGGAGGCGGCGGCCGGGCGCTGGCTGCGCGAGGCCGAGCGGACCGGGACGATCCGCCTCGACGACCCGGTGCTGCTGCGCCACCTCATCTGGACGGGCATCGGGCGCGGGCTGCCGCTCCAGTTCCACATCGGGTACGGCGACCCCGACCTCGACCTGCGCCGGTCCGACCCCCTGCTGCTGCGCGGCCTCATCGAGCTCGCCGAGCCCAGGGGCGTCCCCCTGCTCCTGCTGCACTGCTACCCGTATCACCGCAACGCCGGTTACCTCGCCCAGGTCTACCCGCACGTCCATTTCGACGTCGGGCTGGGAGTGAACCACACGGGGGCGCGCAGCGCGGCCGTGGTGGCCGAGAGCCTGGAGCTGGCGCCGTTCTCCAAGATCCTCTTCTCCTCGGACGCCTGGGGCCCGGCGGAGCTCCATCACCTGGGAGCCCTGCTCTGGCGCCGCGCGATGACCCGCGTCCTCGGGGAATTCGTCGCGGACGGCGAGTGGAGCGAGCCGCAGGCGGTCCGGGTCGCCACCATGATCGGCGCGGGGAACGCCCGCCGCGTCTACGGCCTCGGAGAGACCGGGTGACCGGGTGACCGGCCCCGGGGCCGGTGACGAGAACGACCATCACGCACCATGAGAACGGCGCCCATGCACCCATGCCACCCAGTACCACCGGAACGGCACCAAGCACAGCAAGAGGGAGATTCATGACCGGCACTCACGTCCGCGTACTCGCCGCGCTCGCCGCATCCGCCGAGGAGGACGCGTGAAGGTCGACCAGAACGCCCAGCGCTTCGGGGAGAGGCGATGAAAGAGATCCACGAGCGGCTCCGCGCCGCTCTCCACGCCGAGCTGCCCGCGGCCTTCCAGCTGCGGCGCGAACTGCACGCCGAGCCGTGCGTGTCGGGCAAGGAGGAGCCGACGCTCAAGCGCGTGCTGGACGCGCTGCCCGAGGGCGAGGCGTTCGAGCGGGTGGCCGGGACCGGCGCGCTCCTCCGCGTCGGCGGCGAGGGCCTGGCCGTCGGGGTGCGCGGGGAGCTGGACGCCCTGCCGATCCCGGAGGAGACGGACGTGCCCTGGGCCTCGCGCAACGGCGCCATGCACGCCTGCGGCCACGACGTGCACCTCGCTGCCCTGGTCGCGCTGACCAGGGCGGTCGACCGGGTACGGGCACCGGCGCCGATGGTCGCGGTGCTGCAGCCGCGCGAGGAGACCCACCCCTCCGGCGCCCGCGACATCGTCGGCTCCGGCGCGCTCCACAGGAACCGGGTCGGCGCGATGATCGCGGCACACGTCCAGCCGGTGCTCGGCGCCGGTGAGACGGCCTGCACCCCCGGCGCGGTCAACGCCTCCTCCGACGAGTTCACCGTCACCGTACGGGGGCAGGGCGGGCACGCGGCCTACCCCCACCTGTCCCGCGACTCGGTCCTGGCGCTCGCCCAGATCATCGTGGCCGCGCAGCAGCTCGTCAGCCGCGACGCCGACCCGATGACGCCGACCGTGGTCACCTTCGGGACCGTGGCGGCGGGCAGCGCCCCCAACGCGATCCCGGGGCAGGCCTCCGCGCGCGGCACCCTCCGTACGATGTCGGAGCCGTGGCGCCAGCAGCTGCACCACCGCTTCCGCGAGATCGCCGAGGGGGTCGCCCGCGTCCACGGCTGCGAGGCGGAGGTGCGGATCACGAACGGGGAGCCGGTGCTCGTCAACGACGCCCGCCTCGCCGAGGAGACCGGCTGCATCCTCGTCGACGTCGCCCACCACATGCCCGCCACGCTGCGCTCCTGCGGTGCCGACGACTTCGCCCACTTCGCGTCGGTCGTCCCATCGCTGATGATGTTCGTGGGCACCGACACGGCCTCGGGGCTGCACAGCCCGCACTTCCTGCCCGGGGACGAGACCGTGACGGCGGTCGCCGAGAGCCTGCTCGCCGCCTACCTCGCCGCCGCGCGGGTGATCGGCGCGGACGGCTGAACGGGCGTTTCGCGTCACCGGCTGTGCGGGGTACGCCGGAACGTCCGGCGCGTGCGCCGGGGGTGTGGCGATCGCCGATGTGGGTGAGACCGGTCACCGGGGGGTGGCCGGGGCCCGCGCGGGGGTGAGGTGCGGACGATCACGACTTTCCGCTCCCCGGACGAAGGCGTCCGGTCACGCTTCCCGGCCGGTGGCGTCCGGCCACGTTCACCGGCTGGGGACGTCCGGCTACGTTCCCCGGACGGTGGCGTCCGGCCACGTTCGCCAGCCGGGGGCGTTCGGCTACCTTCCCCGGACGAAGGCGTCCGGCTACGCTCCCCGGACGGGGACGTCCGGCTCCCGGGCGGCGGTCGTTCGGGGCGGCGGGCTCAGTCGAGCCGGAAGGTGTCCTTGAACGTCTCGACGTGCCTGCCGGCCTCGGCCCACTGCCCGGCGGGGGTGAAGAACCAGAACATCCCGGCGCCGCCGGAGTCACGGATGACGCACCGGGCGTAGAGGCGGTGGGGCAGGTTCGACGCGCTCCTGTGCGCGAAGCCGAACTCCAGCTCGGCGCCCCTGCCCCCGGCGACGGGGACCGCGCGCCGGGCGAGCTCCCGGTAGGAGCCGGGCGCGAACATCTCGTCCTGGAGCGCGTCGCGCAGCTGGTCGAGGATGTCCTCCGGTTTCCTGGTCTCCTTCCTCTTCGGATCCGCGAAGACGCCCAGGTACCAGGAGGAGGGGGAGAGGACGGAGTCTCGGGGGCGCTGCCAGTCGACCTGGTCCGGGTCCTTGTCCTCCCCCTTCGTCCAGCCGTCGGGTACGGCGATGGAGAATCCGCGCCGATCCGTGTGCAGGGTGAAGCCCGGCGGCAGCGGGTCCCGGCCGGGGGAGGCCGTCAGGTCGCGAGAGGGTTCGCCGGAGGCCGTCGATCTTTCACCGGGGTCGGCGGAGGCCGTCGCGCTGCCGCCGGGAGTGGTCGTCGGGGGGCTCCCCAGCCCCAGGGTGTCCGGCGACCAGATCACCACGGCGGCCACGGCGGCCGCCAGCAGCACGCAGCCCGCGGCGACGGCCATGGGCACGCGGGGCGACGGTCGCCGGGGGTCGCCGGTCCGGACCCGGTCCATCGGAGGCATCGGGTCGCTCACGCCGGAGGAGGCCCTGCGGACCCGGTTCACCGGGAGCGGCCGGTCGCTCACACCGGAGGAGGCCCCCCGGGCCCGGTCCACCGGGGGTGGCAGGTCGCTCACGCCCGAGAGGGCACCCCGCCCGCGTCCAGCGTCGCCCGCCGTGCCCGGGTCCCCGGCGGGACGCGGGTGCTCCTCCGGGGCTCCGGTGGCCACCGGCGTGAGCAGCGACGCGGCGCGCTCGGCGGTCAGCCGCTCGGCGGGGTCCTTCTCGAGCAGGCCCTCGATCACGGGAAGGAGCCGGTTCGCGTACCGGGTGGGAAGGGGAGGCTGGTTGAGGATCGCCGCGATCGTGGCCACCGGGCTGTCCCGGTCGAACGGCCTGCGCCCCTCCACCGCCTCGTACAGCGTCACGCCCACCGACCACAGGTCGCAGGCGGCCGAGGCGCGCGCGCTGTCGAGCTGCTCGGGCGCGAGGTAGGGGATCGTGCCCAGCAGTTGTCCGGTGTCGGTCAGGTCGGTGGTGTCGTGGACGGCCGCCGCGATCCCGAAGTCGGTCAGCATGACCCGGTCGCCCGCGAGCAGGATGTTGGCGGGCTTGACGTCCCTGTGCACGATGCCCGCGGCCTCCGCCGAGACCAGCGCGGAGATCACCCGCAGTCCGATCCACGCCGCCCTGGCCTCGGCCAGCCGCCCCTCGTCCTTGATCACCTTCGCCAGGGACGGTCCCTCCACCAGCTCCATGACGATCCACGGGCGGTCGTCCTCCTCGACCACGTCGTAGACGGTGACGATGCCGGGATGGCCTCGCAACGTGGCCGCCGTGCGCGCCTCGCGGAGCGTCCGGCGCAGCCGCCGCTCGCGATCCTCGGGGGTCAGCCGGACGGGCAGCGTCACCTCCTTGACCGCCACGGTCTGGTGGAGCAGCTCGTCCCGGGCTCGCCAGACGACGCCCATGCCGCCCGCCCCGAGGGGGGTCAGCAACCGGTACCGGCCCGCCAGCACCCGCGACGGGTCTTCCGGAACGTACGAGGGATCTTCCGGCATGCGAGCGAACCTACCGTTCGGAGGGGGCGGGCGGCGGTGTTCGGGGAGGGGACGCTGTTCGGGCGGGCGGTGGCGTTCCGACGGGTGGCGCGGTGTCCGGCGGAAGGGCGGACGGGCGGCGGTCGGTGTCCCGTGGCGGGGCCGGTATCCCATCGCAGGGCCGGTGTCCCGTGGCGGGGTCAGTAACCCGTGGCGGGGTCGATCACTCCCTCCAGCGGGCGGCCCGCGCGCAGGTTGCGCACGTTGCGCTCGACCCGCTCGCAGAACATCCGCGCGACGTACTCGGCCGAGTCGGCGCAGTGCGAGGTGATGAGCACCCTGGGATCGGCCCACAGGGGATGCCCGTCGGGGAGCGGCTCGGGGTCCGTCACGTCCAGACCGGCGGCGGAGATCGTTCCCGCGTCGAGGGCCTCGACGAGCGCGCCGGTCTCGATGTGCGCGCCGCGCGCGACGTTGACGACGATGGCCTGCGGTGGCAGCAGCGCCAGCTGGGCGGCGCCGACGACGTGCCTCGTCTCCGGCGTCAGGGCGAGGGCCAGGACCAGGACGTCGGTCTCGGGAAGCACGGCGTGCAGAGCCTGGGGCGGCAGCGTCTCGTCGGCGCCCTCGACCTTCTCCGGGCGGCGGCGGATCACCCGGACCCGGCACCCGAACGGCGCCAGGAGGCGGACGAGCTCGGTGGCTATGCCGCCGCCGCCGAGGATCGTGACCCTCCGGCCGTGCAGCGACCGGGGATCCACCGGGCACCAACCGGGCGTCCGCGCCTGCAGCGAGAGGTTGCGCAGGCAGGCCAGCGCCAGCGTCAGCGCGTGCTCGGCGACCTGCCCGGCGAACGACCCCTTGGCGCAGCTGAAGACCACGGGACGGCCGAACACCCCCGAGGCCGTGAACTTCTCCACCCCCGCCCAGGGGAACTGCACCCACCTGATCCGGGGATGGGCGTCCAGCGTCGCCCCGAGCAGCTCCGGCTCGCCGGGGATCATCCACACCAGGCCGTCGGCGTCGGCGAGCGGGACGTTGGTGCCGCCGCCGCGGGACACGGCCTCCTCGATCCCGGGCCGCCGCCGGTCGAGGTCGATGTCGGAGGAGCCGAGACGGCCGTGGGACGTCCCCACCTCCGCGGAGGGGGCTATCGCGATGCGGGCTTCCATGGACGACATTGTGTCGTAGACCCCCTGCCGCGTATCACCGGCCCGAGGGGAGATCCCACCTCGTGGATCACTTCCCTGAAGTCCGGGAGTGGCGCGGGAATTGCCCGATATCACGTGGGCACATGAAAAGCCGGGGCATGGACGCGCGACGCATTCGACGGCCAACTCCGACGCGAACCGACCCGATCGCGGGGCCGTGACCTGGAGGAACTCTCGCCCACGACGACGGGACTCCGAGAGCGCTACATTTTCCTGGGGAAGACGGGGCGTTTCTGGAGGGCGAATCGTTTTGGGCAGAGGAACGATCATCGGTGGCCGTTACGAGTTGGATCCCATGTCACGTCGTTCCGGAGGAATGGGAGAGGTCTGGTTCGGCTACGACAACCGCCTGGATCGGCAGATCGCCATCAAATTCATCAAAGCCGAAAGGTTTCCCGACGGTCGCCGGGACGAGGAACTGGCCAGGCGTTTCGTACGCGAGTCGCGGATCACCGCCCGGCTGGAACACCCCGGGGTGCCGACCATCTACGACTGCGGGCCGCACGGTGACGACCTCTACATGGTCATGCAACTCGTCAGGGGGTGTTCCGTCGCGACGCTGCTCGACGAGACGGAGGTGCCCGTGGCGTGGGCCGTGGCGATCGCCGCCCAGGTGTGCTCGGTCCTGGCCGTGGCCCACGCCAGCTCGCTCGTCCACCGCGACCTCAAACCGGGCAACCTGATGCTCTGTCCCGACGGCACGGTCAAGGTCCTCGACTTCGGCATCGCCGCCGCGCTCGCCTCCACCGACACGGCGAACCTCACCAGGACGGGCGAGGTGCTCGGCACACCGGCCTACATGGCGCCGGAGCAGGCCATGGCCGGGACCGCGGGACCGCGGAGCGACCTCTACTCCCTCGGCGTGATCCTGGACGAGATGCTCGCCGGGAGCAACCAGTTCGCCGCCCCCACCCCGCTGGCCGCGATGCGCAACCACACCGACGTCACGCCCCGGCCGCTGCGCGCCAGGAGGCAGGACGTCCCCGAGGGGCTGGAACGGCTCGTCCTGCGGCTGCTCGCGAAGGCGCCCGAGGACCGGCCGGCGAGCGCGGACGTCGTCTATGAGCGGCTGCTCGACTTCTGCCGCGAGCTGCCGCCCTTTCCCGGCTACGTCGACCTGGACGCGTCCCATCCGGTGCGCATGTACGCCACCGTCCTGGGAGGGATCTCCTCCCGGCGGGCCGACAACCGGCGGCCCTCCCATCCGGTGCGGCCGGCGCGGATCAGGCGGGCCGCGGGACTGGCGCAGATCGAGCGGGCCGACATCGAGCGCGCCCGCAAGGACGCCGACCTCCTCAAGGCGGAGGCACGGTTCGGCCAGGCGGCGGACCTGCTGGCGGAGGTGGTCGGGCCCGCGGCGGGCTCCTTCGGCTCGACGAGCTCCGCGGTGGTCGACCTGCGGATCGAGCTCGCCGAGGCCCTCTTCCTCGGCGGCGACTACCGCCGGGCGGCGCCCGAGTTCCAGCGGCTCGCGGCCGACGTCGCCAGGGTGGAGGGGCCGGACAACAACCTCGCCCTGCGGTGCCGGTTGATGGAGGCGGGGTGCCACGCGGCGATCGGGGAGACGAACCTCGCCCTGGCCCAGCTCCGGCGGCTGCTGGCCGACGAGAGGCGGTTCGGCGCGGGGGAGGAGCGGATCCTCGAACTCCGGCGCCAGATCGGGATGGTGGAGCTCGACGCGGGCAACAGGGGGCGGGCCAGACGGCTGCTCGGCGAGCTGCTGCCCGACCTCGAACGCAGGTACGGCCCGTACCACCACAACGCGGGAGAGGTCCGCGCGATCCTCCAGGGTCTCAGCGACCGCTGAGGCCCCGAGAACGAGCGGGACTCACCGGCCGCCGATCAGCTCGTACGGGGGCCGGAAACGGTGAGGCGGCCAAAGAGCCGTGGAATTTTCTCGCTTTTTTGTGGAGAGAGCCGTTGTGGTGCGAGCTTTCACGAATGGTATTCCGTCACGGTCCGCCGGCCGTTTTCGAGCCGCGTCGCGGCGGGGCCGGCGGCCTCACCGGCCGGAGTGTCGTCACCGGGTCGCGGCGGCGCGTCGAAAAGGTTCACGAATCGAGTGGCACGGGCTTTCCTTGATTCGGGCCGCGCGGACCTTCGGCCGGCAACGCATAATGTCCGTACGGGAATCGGGGGATTCTTTTACGGGGAGTGATATTGAGTATGTTCGGAAGGGGTCTCGCCGCGTGCGCGGGACTGCTGCTCGGCGCGACACTGCTGACGGCTCCCTCGGCGGCCCTCGCCGCGGACGAGCCCGTTCCGGTGCTCGCCTACGGCATGGACGAGGGCGCCGGCACCGTCGTCGCCGACGCGTCGGGTCACGGCAACACCGGCACCGCCACCCGCACCACCACCTGGAGGGACGGGAAGTACGGCAAGGCCGTCGACGTGACCGCGGGAGGGAGCAGGGTGGTCGCGAACGACGCCCCGTCCCTGCGCCTCACCTCGGCGGTGACGCTGGAGGCCTGGGTCAACCCCCTGGCCGGGGGAAACGGGAACACGATCGTCGGCAAGGGCCCCTCCTACCGCCTCGCGGCCTCCCTGGGGGCCGTCCAGACCACGGACATCCACCAGATCGCCAGGGGAGTGCTGCCCCCGTACACCTGGAGCCATCTCGCCACCACCTATGACGGCCAGGTCCTGCGCCTGTACGTCAACGGCGCGATGGTGGCCTCCAAGCCGGTTCAGGGTGCCGTCACGGTGACCACCGCCCCGTTCGTCGTCTCCCAGTGGGGAGGCCTCGTGGACGAGGTGAGGGTCTACGACACGGCGCTCAGCGAGGCCCAGATCAACGCCGACATGACCACACCGGTGACCGGCGGGGCTCCGAACAGCCCGCCGACCGCGCTGGAGGGCCTGACCGCCGTCCCCGGACACGGCAGGGCCGCGCTCTCCTGGCAGGCGAGCACCGACGACGTCGGGATCACCGGCTATCAGGTGCACAGATCCACGTACGCGGACTTCACGCCCTCGGCCTCGACCCTCCGGGGCACCGTGACCTCCACCTCCTACGCGGACGTCCTCCAGTCCCAGGGCACGTACCACTACCGCGTGGCCGCGATCGACACCTCGGGCCAGCTCGGACCGCTGTCCGAGGCGGTGTCCGCCCAGGTGATGGCGCCCGACAACCCTCCCACCCCGCCCTCGTCGGTCTGGGCCCTCGGCCATGGCGGGTCGGCGGCCGTGTGGTGGAGCAACCCCTCCGACGACCGTGGGCTCAGCGCCTCGGAGGTCCACCGGTCGACGGTCCCCGGCTTCACCCCGTCGGCCGCGACCCTGGTCGCCACGATTCCCGAACCCTCGACGTGGGAGCATCTGGACCCGGTGCCGGCGGTCGGCACGTACTACTACCGGATCGTCATGGTGGACCGGATCGGTCAGCGCAGCGCGCCGTCGCGGGAGGCGGTGGTGACGACCCGTCCCGAGGCCGACCTGTCACGGACCCTGGCCCTCGCCTACGGGATGAACGAGGGCACCGGCACGACCGTGCGGGACAGCTCGGGGAAGGGCAACAACGGCACGGCCTTCGACGCCGCCTGGGCGGACGGCAGGTTCGGCACGTCCATGCGGTTCTCCGGTGATGTCAACAGCTCGATCGAGACACGGCCGTCCACGTCACTGGGGATGACCGAGGGTATGACCGTCTCCGCCTGGGTCAACCCCTCCCAGGAGGTCGAGACGGGGCAGGCACTGCTCACGTGGAGGAACGCGGAAACCGAATTCAGGGTGTACGCGTCCTCCCGGGACCCACGGGGTCCTTCTGTCGTGGCTCTTGACAACGTGTCGAGCCACGGGACCGTGGTGGCGAGCCACCGCACCTTGCCCATCGGGGTCTGGAGCCATCTGGCGGTCACCTACGAGGAGAGCACCTTCGCCCTTTACATCAACGGGGAACCGGCGGCGGTACGGAGGCTTTCCTTCCACCCGACCGACCACACGGCATCCTTCTGGGTCGCGGGCTCGACCGCCGACCCCTTCGACGGCAAGATCGACGAGGTCAGGGCACACACCGCCGCCCTCAGCCCGGCTCAGATCAGGACCCTCATGGAGACCCCGGTCCCCTGACGAGAGGCGAGGTACGGTCCGCGCCCGCGCGGGCCGTACCGTCACGGCCGGTACGGAGACGGCGCCGGAAACGGTCGACGCCAGGGAAGTCGTCGTCCACAGGACATGATTCCGCCGTCACCGGTCAGTTCGTACGGGTGTTGGGGAGGTGCTCGCCCAGGTAACCGATCCAGATCTTGCCGGTGGCGCCGCCGGAGTCGTCGTGGAAGTACATCCTGGGCGCGGGGTAGCCGACGGGCCGGAGCTTGACGTGCGACTCCATCAGGACCTGCCCGCCCGGACTCACCTCGGGCGGTACGGCGAAGGTCCGGCGGTCGCTGAACTTGGAACGGGTGACCACTGTCCTCGACTCGCGCATGGACAGCATCCCGGTGGGGATGGTGAGGCGGCCGGAGGAGCCCTGGGAGCACCACTCGTAGAAGCCGCCGGAGAACCTCCCGGCCGACCGGGCCGCCGCGAAGTCCTCCAGGGCGCGCAGGGAGTCCCAGGCCTTCGCCGCCCACGTACGCGACTGGGCGGGGTGGTCCAGGTCGAGCCGGGCGGCCGCGGCGTCGGTGTCGCCGACGACGATGTGGCGCAGGCTCTCGCGGGCCTCGGCCAGGACATCGACCAGGCTGGCGGGCTCGAAGACG
This sequence comes from Streptosporangium sp. NPDC002721, assembly GCF_042888905.1. Lineage (NCBI taxonomy): Bacteria > Bacillati > Actinomycetota > Actinomycetes > Streptosporangiales > Streptosporangiaceae > Streptosporangium > Streptosporangium sp. NPDC002721. Next base: position 9,288 of record NZ_JBIAQI010000040.1, on the reverse strand, counting down.
GGGCTCTCCCCGGGCACGCCGAACACCGGCCGGCCCGCCTCGGCGAGCCTGCCCTCCAGCCAGCGGACCCGCTCGGTGAGCTTCCTCGCGTTCGTGACGGCCTCGGCGTACTCCTCGGTGAGCAACCGGTGCTCCTCGCGGAGGTTCCCGGTCCCGGCGGCCGGAGGGTCGCTCTCCTGGCCGGTGAGGGAGCCGTTGGTGAGGGGGTCGTCCGTGGGAGGGACGCCCGTGAGGGAGGCGCTCGTGAAAGGGCCGCGGTGCTGTTCCGCGACGATGTCGCGCAGGCCGGAGAGGTGTGCGCCGAGTGTGCGGAGCTCGCGGAGAACTCTGGCGAGGTCGCCGGCGGAGGTCTGTGACGACGTGGCGAGCCCCAGCGCCGTGTCCAGGTCGCCGCGCAGCTCCTTGACCACCATGTCCGCCACCACCTGGGCGATCTCCTCCACCCCGGAGACGCTCTTCCCGGTCTCCCCGGTGTTCCCGGTCTCCCCGGTCTCCCCGGTCTCTTCGGTGTTCCCGGCGGAGACCTCGGTGGAGACCTCGGCGGGAACCTCGGCGGCCCTGCCGGTTCCGCCGGGTGGGGCGGGCACCGGGCGCCGGGTCATGGCCATCATCCGCCGCCGTAGCTCCTCGCGGGCGGAGTCGGTCCTCGCGGGCCGGGCCGCGGCCTCGGCGATCTCGCTCAGGTCGGCACGTCCGGCGAGCACCCGGTAGACGACGTGGAGCGTCCGCTGGACGTCCGGGGGAAGCTCGCGATGGACGGTGTCGCCGACGGCCCCGGTGACGATCCGGTCGAGGGCGGCGTCGCCCTGGTCCCTGATCATGGCGGCGCCCATGGGCGGGTGCCTGCGGGGGTGACGTTCCCCGGCGGGGTCGAAGGGGGCGAGGTAGGTGCGTATCCCGCCGCCGAACACGCCCAGTTCCTTGCCCATCGCCTTGTTGAACCGGTTCTGGGCGCGCAGGTCGGCCAGCCGTACCACCAGGCTCGCGCCGGTCACCGCGCCGGCCAGGTAGTCGGCGTGGGAGCGCGCGGCCTCGGGGTTCTGCGGGTCCACGGACAGGACGAGGATCGGCACCCTCCGGCGGGGCTCGGCCAGCACGGGGACGAACCGGTCCATGCCCTCCTCGTCGAGGACCACCGGGCCGTCCTCCACGTGGACGCCGCCGTCGCTGATGCGCGCGGTGCGCAGGTACGCCGGGAGGAAACCGGGCACGCTCACCACCACCGGTTCGCGCCGCTCCCGCCGTTCCGGCTCGCGTCTCCCGCGCCGGTAGGGCTCCCGCCTCTCGCGGCGCTCCGGCTCGCGCCCCTCGTGCCGGTCCACGGTGACGATGACCCACCCCGTCATGCCCGGCACCGACTCCGCGTAGGTCACCCGCGTCCGCAGGTGCCCCTCCCCGTACGGCTCGTCCAGCGTGTAGCGACCGCAGTCACCGCGGCGTTCCATCGTGAGCCGCGCCCGGCCGGCCTCGGCCTCGACCATCGCTCGCGCCGCGCCCGGAGACGGGAACCCCTTGCGCTCGACCCACTCCGAGAAGGTACGGCGCAGCCGGATCGAGATGGGGGCGGCCGGGTCGCGCAGCACCGCCTGATATAACCGCGTCACTTTCGACGCCATAGTCACGACACCTCATTGTCACAACCTGGGGGATGTACGGCTCATGTCCGATAAATGGACGCCAGCCGTACGGGGTTGGATGTCAGCCAGGCTCCGCCGGTTCCAGCGGGTGCGCTTTTTGCACCATAAATGGTGTTCAGTGCTGAATTAAGCGTGCATAAGACGTAAATCGGTGCAGCGGGCGGGGGTGTTGCCGCGATCGGCCGACTTTGTCGCCCCCAGTGTGACGACCTGCCGGGCCGGTGTCGCGGTCTTTCCATCAGATCGCCGCTCAGCGGGCACCCGGGTGCCCGACTCCCGGTGTCGCGGGAATCCGTTCGCCGGCTTCCACGGGACCGGCCGACGGGAACGTGCCGGTGGACCAGATGAAGTTCATCAATATGATGTTTTATGCATTATGTTCGTTATTTAGCGGGCTGAAGGACTGCCTGTTCGACCCGTGACACCCCGTGACACGCGCGGGGAGTCAGCTTTCCCGAGGGGCGTCAGGTCTCCACGCCGATGCGTACGGGACCGCCCGCGGGGTCGATCCCGGCCAGCAGGCTCGCCGGGACGCGGAACACCCGGCCGGGGGCCGCGGGCCACCACAGCCGCCTGCGGGCGACGACCTTTCCCGCCTGCCGCAGGACGACGCGGGGGAACGGGATATAGCGGTCGCTCCACAGCAGGAGCCGGTGGCGGGCCGGGGCGGGGTCCCCGGGGCGGAAGATCTCCGGCGACACCCAGCGGAAGGGCGTGTCGGCGAGGAGCCGCATCTGTTCGGCCGGCGGCGTCCTGCCGTCCAGCCAGGCGACGACGGAGCCGGCCACGTGGGCGCCGTCGAGCGCCGCGATGTCGGCCGTGTCGACCGGGTGGAGCAGGTTGCCCACGGCGAACACGCCGGGCTGGTCGGTCCGCAGCGCGCCGTCGACCAGGGGGCCGTTCGTGCCGGGGTCGAGGGCGATCCCCGCGGCGCGCGCCAGCTCGTGGTCGGGGATCCAGTCACCGGTCAGGACGAGCGTGTCGCACGGGACGACCCGCCTTTCGCCGGTGTCGATGTTCTCGACCTCGACCGCTTCGAGCTCCGGCCGGCCGATGATCCTCGTCACGCGGGTGCGGGTGGCGACCCGGGTACGGAAGAGGAGCCGGCCCGGGACGCTGAAGAGGGCGTAGGAGTCCGCCCGCTCGTACTCGGTGGTCATCAGGACGGTCCGGCAACCGGCCGCGCGCAGGGTGAGCGCGGCCGACCAGCTGACGAGCTCCGCGCCGGAGATGACGGCCCTCCTGCCGATCCTGCCGTTCCGCAGATGGACGATGTTCTGCAGGTGGCCGGTGGTGTAGACGCCGTGGGCGCGGTCCCCGGGGATGAGGCGGGCCGGGCGCGGGCGCTCGCGGGCACCGGTGGCCAGGACGACGGCCCGTGCCTCGACCCGGATGCGGCCCGTCGGGGTGGTGGCCTCGATCGCGTGGTCGCCCGCCCAGTTCGTCACGGTGGCGTCCGTCCGGATCGTCGCCCCGGCGGCCTCGGCCAGCCGCACGAGCCTCCTGGCGTAGGCGGGCCCGCTCAGGAAGCGTCTCATGTCCCTGATCCCGTAGCCGGGATGATCGCTGTGCCGGGGGATGCCCCCGGCCGTACCCTCCCTGTCCAGGACGAGCACCTCGCCGTCGACCCTCGGCGCGAGCTCGCGGGCGGCGCTCAGCCCGGCCGGCCCGCCGCCGACGATGACGACGGCCGGGGTGAGGGTGGTGAGGCCGGTGACCGTCATCGGCGGGCCTCCAGGGATGCGTGCGGGTGCCCGCTGGTGCTGTCACCCTTGCGGGCCAGCAGTTCCCCGACCTCGGCGCCGCAGAGGAACCCCTGGCAGCGCCCGTTCAGCGCCCGGGTGCGGCGGCGGAGCCCGTCCAGGCCGGCCGGCGGGATCGGCGAGCGGAAGGCGTCGCGGATCTCACCGGCGGTCACCCGCTCGCAGAAGCAGACCACCTTGCCGTACGCGGGGTCGGCGGCGATCCGGGCGGCGTCCTGGTACGGGCGCGGGTACGCCTCACCGAGGTTGGGCATGCGGGGCGGTTCCGGCAGGTTCTCGCGCGGCACGAGCGCCAGGCCGGCGTCGCGGGCCAGCTCGGCGACGTACCCGGCGATGGCGATACCGGCGGTGAGGCCGGTCGAGCGGATCCCGCCGACCAGCACGTAGCGCCGCTCCGGGTCGGCCTCGACGAGATAGTCCGGGTGGTCGCTCGCCGCGCGCAGACCGGCGTAGGTCGCGGTCACCTCCTCGCGCACCAGGCCGGGCATCAGCCTCTCGCCCCTGCTCAGGAGGAATCCCAGCCCCTCCTCGGAGGTCCCGGTGTCGGTACGGTCGGTGAGGTCCTCGGCGGTGGGGCCGAGCAGCACGTTGCCGTAGACGGTCGGGCAGATCAGCACGCCCTTGCCCCAGGGGCCGGGCACCGGCAGAACGATCTTGTCGACCAGCGGGCGGGCGAGCTTGTCGTAGACCAGCAGCTCGCCGCGCCGCGGCGTGACGGTGAAACGGTCGTGGCCGAACAGCCGGTCGACGACGTCGGCGCCGAGCCCGGCCGCGTTGACGACCCAGCGGGCGCGCACGTCCCCGCCCGAGGTGCGCAGCACGGTCACGTCGCCAAGCTGTTCGACCGCCCGGACCGCCCGGTTCAGCAGCAGCGTCACCCCGCGGCCGACGGCGTCGGTGGCCAGGGCGAGGTTGGTGGTCCAGGTGCAGACGATGGACTCGTCCGGGACGGTGAGGCCCCCCAGGGCTCCCGCGCCCAGGCAGGGCAGTTGCCGGTACACCTCGCCGGGGCCGACGATCTCCGTCTCCCCGTACCCGTTGCGCTCCGCCCTCTCCCGCAGGCCCGGCAGCGCGGCGAGCTCCTCGGCGTTCCAGGCCACCAGCAGGGCCCCGGTGCGCTCGACGGGGATCCCGGTCCGCGCCGCGTAGTCGGAGAGCAGGCGGTAACCCTCGCGGACCAGCCGGGCTTCGAGCGTGCCGGGCTTCGCGTCGAACCCGGTGTGCAGGATCGCGGTGTTCGCCTTGCTCGTACCGTCACCGACGTCGTCCCGCGCGTCCAGCAACGCGACGCTCAGCTCGTACGCCGCCAGCTCCCTGGCGACGGCCGACCCGACGATCCCGGCACCGATCACCGCCACGTCGAACACGGCCGGCGCGGCGGAGGACATCATGGTGTTCACAGCGCTCCCTCCCGGGGCAGGGCGGCGGCGACGGCGTCCCTCCAGCGGGATCGGAAGCCGGCCGCCCGGTCCGCGGACCACCGGGGCTCGTACGTCGTGCCGGGTTCCCACGCGTGCACCGCGTCCTCAAGGGAGAGCGAGGGGTCGAGCGAGGCGCGGGCCAGCGCCACCGCGCCCATCGGGGTGGCGTGCGGGGAGGGGTAGACGTCGATCGGGATCCGCGTCAGGTCGGCGACCGCCTGCATGAGGACCCGGCTGCGGGTGAGCCCGCCGTCCACCCGCAGCCGGGTGAGCGGCCGCCCGAGGTCGGCGGCGACGAGTTCGCACAGCTCGGCGACCTGCGCCGCGATCCCCTGGAGGACGGCGAGCACGAGGTGCCCGGGACCGGTGGAGAGGGTCATCCCGCAGAACGAGGCCCTGGCGTCGGGACGCCACCAGGGGGCGGCCAGGCCCGCCAGCGCCGGGACGCACAGCACCCCCTCGGAGTCGGCCGCCGCGACCGCGTCGAGGTCCGCGGCGCTGCCGACGAACCCGAGGTCCCGCATCCACCGTACGGCGGAGGCGGCCGTGTAGACCTGGCCGTCGAAGCAGTACGAGGTCTCCCCCCTGACCCGCCAGGCGACCGAGGCGGCGAGCCCGGCGGTGGAGCGCACGGCGGAGGTGCCGGTGTTGGCGAGCAGGAACGCGCCGGTGCCGAAGGTGCACTTCGCCTCACCGGCCCGCAGGCAGTTCTCGGCGAGCAGCGCCGCCTGCTGGTCGACCACGAGCCCGGCGACGGGGACCCGCCCGCCGAACGCGGAGGTGTGCCCGACCACCTCGTCGCACGGGACGACGCGCGGCAGGCACTCCCCGCCGAGCCCGAACAGCTCCAGCAGCTCCGGGTCCCACCCGGCGTCGTCGAGCCGGGTGACCAGCGACCGTCCGGCCGTGGTGACGTCGGTGACGAACTCCCCGGTCAGGTGGTGGACGATCCAGGAGTCCGAGGTGGTGACCACCCCTTCCCCGGTCACGTTCCGGCGCAGCCACGCCATCTTCGGCGCGGAGAAGTACGGGTCGAGGACGAGCCCGGTGACGCCGGCGATCCGCTCCCCGTATCCGGCCAGCTCCGCGCAGATGCCCTCCGACCTGCGGTCCTGCCAGACGACGGCGGGGGAGAGGGGAGCGCCCGTCACCGGGTTCCAGGCCAGCACCGTCTCGCCCTGGTTCGCCAGCGCGACGGCGTCGACCGGCACCCCGGCCCGCGCGACGGCCCGGCGGCCCGCGTCGAGGACCGAGTCGAGGAGCTCCGCGGGGTCCTGCTCGACCCCGCCCCCCGGCAGGTAGGCGGGGCGGACCGGCAGCTCGGCGAGGCCGAGTACCTCGCCGCCCGCGTCGACGACGATCGCCTTGGTGGCGGACGTGCCCTGGTCTATCGCCAGCACGGTGCTCACCTCTGCGTACCCTTTCCGCGCTCGACCTCGGGGGCGTTCGTGACAGGTTCGATCTTTGGGGTGTTCATGGCAGGTTCGATCTTGGGGGCGTTCATGACGGGTTCGGCCTTGGGGACGTGCATGGCAGGTTCGACTTTGAGGGCGTTCATGACAGGACGACCGTTCCGCCCCCGCGGGTGAAGGCCTCCCGGATGGCGGGCGGCGGCTCCGCCTCGGTGATCAGCCCGGCGAGCTCCCCCAGATCGGCGACCCGGTGCCGGGCGACCAGCCCGAACTTGCTCGAATCGGCCAGCACGTACGAGCACGCCGCGTTCCCGAGGATGATCCTCCGCGTCGCGATCTCGTCCAGGTAGTAGTCGGTGAGCCCGGCCGACGCGTCGACGCCCCCGGAGCCGAGGAACGCGATGTCGGGGTTCAGGTCCGCGAAGAACGCCTGGGCGACCGAGTTCGAGACCGCGAGATCCCCGGCCCTGAGCCTGCCCCCGCAGACGAGGACCTCGACACCGGGCCGTTCGGCCAGCTCCGCCGCGACCAGCAGGGAGCACGTGGCGACGATCCCGGAGAAGTCCGGCGGGAGCGCCCGCGCCACCTGCACGGCGGTGGTCCCCACGTCGATCACGACCGTCTGGCCGGGACGCGCCAGGCCCGCAGCGGCCCGCCCGATGCGCCGCTTCGCGTCCGTGGCGGTCCCGGCGCGCTCGGCGAACGGGGCCTCCTCGCCCGCGGCCTTCCCGAGCGCGATCGTCGCGCCCCCGTGGACGCGCGCCAGCGTCCCCCTGAGTTCGAGCAGTACGAGGTCACGGCGGATCGTCTCCGCCGACACGCCGAGCTCGCGCGCGAACTCGTCGGTGCTGACGACCCTGCGGGCCCGAAGCGCCGCCCCGATCCGCGAGTGCCGCTCGGCGGGCAGCACTACTTGACCACTTTTGTGGGTATTTGTGGACCCATAGGGGAAAGCATGCGCCGACGTCAGGGCCCGGTCAATGCACCCCTGTCACATTCGGATTCTTTACCCTGCCTCGAGGAAACGGTCGTAAGCCGTCAGGGGGACGGAGGGGCTTCCTGGCTAACGGGCACTGTGCGCGTGGTGATACGCCTCCACCACGTCTTCGGGAAGACGGCCACGGTCGCCGACGGCATACCCCTGAGTGCGAGCCCAGGTGCGGATCCGCGGCGTGGTCGTGCCCGCCGGGGAAGAGCCGCCGCGGGGTGATTCGTTCAGGGTTCCGATCGGCGATTCGTTCATGTCACTGGAGTCGCCGTCTTCGAGCCCGTCCCAGCCATCGTTTCCCGACAGGGACAGGGCACTCCACGATGAGGATGTACCGGTCTCATCTCCAGGGCTCTCCCCTGGTGAGATGCCTCGTCGGCCGAGTTCGGCCCAGAGAGACTCCATGGCCGTCTGAGGATCGAAGTAGAACTCGCTCTCCCGGATACGCCAGAATCGCCACCCCGCGCGTTTGAGTTCGCGCTCCCGGTCGAGGTCCGCTTCTCGTTGTTGCGGGGTGCCGTGCCAGAAGTCACCGTCACATTCGACCGCGAGGCGCCCCTTGGCGCCGCTCACCACAAGGTCGATCCGGCGACCGTTGACCTCCACCTGGGGAACGACGTTGTATCCGCGTTCACGGATACGGAGGAACACCCGCTGCTCGAAGAGCGAGTCGAACTCCGGATGAGGATCGCTGGGGGTCACATCGCTCAACGATGCCGTGAGCAGTGTCGCGGGCGGGTTCAGCATGTAGCCGAGAAACGATCTGCGAAGGCACGCCGGTGAAAGGAGATCTGGGCTGACGGAGTGAAAAAGCCACATCTGATCCTTGGCCCGTGAGGCAGCCACGTTGAACCTGCGTTGCCATTCGGTGCTCGTCACCGCGGAACGCCTCTCGGCGATCACCATGGAAAGGAATATCACGTCGCGTTCGTCACCTTGGAAGTCGGGAGGTGTACCGACTCGCAGGCGCAGCCTCTCCCAATCCCTGGTATCCAGCCGATCGAGCAGCATGTTGTGAATCAGCAGTGTCTGCCCGGTGCCCTGCAGCACGACGACACCGAATGTCTTGTCCTTATAGGCCGGATCCTCCACGCAGGTGAGGATCCGGTCCACGATTGCTTCGGCCTCCACCACGTTGCGCAGCCGGGTCGCCGATCCCTCGCTCCGTGCGCCGGTGACGCGCACAACACGCAGTGGCGGCAGCCGGTCGGCACCGAACTGCCGGAGTGGTACCAGCGGTTCGTCCGCGTAGAACTGGCCGGAGGAGAAGTTAATGATCTCCGGCATACATCGGAAATGCTCCTTGAGCCGCAAGACCGTGCCGAATCTCGTCGCGAGCAGGTCGAAGAGACTCGACTTGGGAGTGAAGGCGTCTCGGAGGTAGGCGGGCAGGTCCGGGAGGTACGTCGACAACTTCGCGAAAATTGGCTCAAGCTCACCGTGGGTCACGGTTGAGGGGGCACACTGCTTGTCGTCGCCGACAACGATGACACGAGGTGCGAGCCAGAGCAGGAAGAGCGCTTCGATACCCGCCTGGCTGGCCTCGTCAACGATGACGACGTCGAAGGAGTCGCGGATCGGCGGGATCGTCTCCAGTACCTGCTGGATCGGCATGATCCAGGCGGGAACCGCGTCACGGGCGTGGTGCATGGCCTCGCGCGCGAGGGACTGAAACTTGCCGGCGTATCGTCCGGTGCCCTTTCCCAGTTTGCCAATGTGATCCTGGTAGGCCCGCAGCGCCGTTGTCTGGTGGGGGTTCATTCGGCTCAACGCCGCCTGTCAGGCCTGTTCGGCGGCGAGTTCCGCGGTCAGGCGCATCTCCCGCGCGGTCGCGGCTTCAAGCTCGGCCTCCAAGCGTTGCTCGAGACCTGGTCGGCGCTGCTCGGCGAAGAACGTTCGCGCTTTGGCCCATGCCCAGGCGCGGTCCCATGTGGAGAAGTGCGGCTGCCACGTTCGTGCCTCCACCAGCAGGCCTAGGGCCTGTACGGGCTTTGAATCTTTAGATGGGTTGAAGGCTTCGGAGCCACACGATGGCTCCGCGTAGATGAAGGCCCGCGAGGTAGCTTT
>NZ_JBIAQI010000039.1:0-82175 GCF_042888905.1 Streptosporangium sp. NPDC002721 | reverse complement strand
CAGCACAATCCCATCCCGCAGACACTTACCGCTTAACCTGCAGAAACAGGATCACGCGAAGGTCAACTCATACACCACTTCGCTGGACGTGACCCGGCCGAGTCCGGGACTTTCGTAACCTCAAGCGAGGATCACCCCCGCGTATGCGAGGCCGACTACAGGCCAGGCAGGTCCTCGATAGGGCAGATGGGGCCAACCCCGCGCATGCGGGACCGAAGCGAAGAAGCGCCGGAAGCTGTGGGCAGTGTACGGGCTATCCCCAGGTACGCAGGAGTGATCAGTAGGATTCGTGCGTGTGAACGGTCCTTCGCTTGCTCTTCGTCAGCGTTCGCTCGGTGACGCCTCGGTCGAGTTCCCGCTGTTCCCGCCGTTGACCCGGGGTTGTCCCCTGACGAGCACGAGCGAGATCGCCTACCCGCTGGACGTCGTCTACGACTACGCGCGGGTGGACGGGAGCCTGTTCGACCAGGAGCCCGGGCCGGACATCGCGCGGTGGTCGCCGTTGCTGCCGCCGCTGGACGCGCCCACGCTGGGGGAGGGCGGGACGCCGCTGGTGAAGGTCGGCGACGTCTACGTCAAGGACGAGTCGAGCAACCCCACCTGGTCGCACAAGGACCGGCTCAACCGCGTCACCGTCAGCGCCGCCGTCGCCTGCGGGGCGCCCGGGGTGGTCGTGGCGTCGTCCGGCAATCACGGGGCCTCGGCCGCCGCGTACGCCGCTCGCGCCGGGCTGCGCGCCATCGTGCTGACCTCGGCCGACTCTCCGCCGGCCGTGCAGGCGTTCACCCGGGCGTACGGCGCCACGGTCGTGTCCGTGCCGGTCGAGAGGCGCTGGCCGCTGCTGCGGGAGATCGTGGACCGGCTCGGCTACCACCCGGTCAGCAACCAGACCGTGACGCACACCGGCCACCCGTTCGGGCCCGAGGGCTACAAGACGATCGCGTACGAGCTGTTCCTGCAGCTCGGGGAGGTGCCGGCGGCGGTGTTCGCGCCCACGGGCTACGCCGAGCTGCTGTACGGGGTGTGGAAGGGCTTCGTGGAGCTGCGGCTGCTCGGGGTGGCCGGGCGGACGCCGCGGGTCTTCTCCTGCGAGACGGTGGCCGGCGGGCCCCACGCGCGGGCGCTGGCCACCGGCGCGCCCGCCGCGATCGTCGAGGCGGGCCCCAGCGACGCGTACTCCATCGGCGGGCCGGTCGGCGGGTACCGGGGCGTGGTGGCGGTACGCGACAGCGGTGGCGAGGCGGTGCTGGTGACCGACGACGAGCTGCGGGCGGCGCAGCGCGACCTCGCCCGCCAAGGGCTGTGGCAGGAGCTGTCGGGGGTCGCGGGGCTGGCGGCGTACCGGAAGCTGCGGCGCGACTTCGACGGGCCGGTGGTGTGCGTGGCGACCTCCAGCGGGTTCAAGGACGTCGGGGTCGGCTCGCGGAGCTACCCGGCCGTGGAGCACCCGACGGTGGACGACCTCATGCCCTGAGCGGCCGCGCTTCTCCGCTGCCCCATCCCGGGGCGGGCGCCGGGCTTGTAAATGGTCAACTCCTCGGTGTCGCGGAGGGGGCCGCCCTACTATCTGGCTCCCAGGGATGGCGACGGGGGAGCCGTGAACGAGTGGAGTCTGGCCTCGGGGGTCTACAACCCCGTGGTGACGGTCGACGGGCAGCGGTGGCGGGACTTCGAGCTGGAGGTCCAGGTGCCGGTCGTGGCACCGGCGCCGCGCGAGCGCGAACGTGAGCGGGAGCGGGAGCGGATGCGCTGGGGTCCGGCGCGGCTGGACCAGTGCAGGCCGTACGGGGTGGCGGGCGGGCTGGCCAGGCCCGATCCGCAGACCGAGGAGGACATGCTGCGGGCCGTACCCCTCACCGAGCAGGGCACCCCGCGCCGCTTCCCCGACCCGCGCGGCATGTGGATCAGACTGATCAACGGGACCGGCCCGGCGGACGACCCGTTCCGGGCGACCAACGCGATCGACTGCGCCCTGTCGGTGCTCTCCACCTGGTACGGCTCCCCGGCGGTGGCCGCGCCCCGCAGGCCCGAGTACGACCGGGTGGGCAAGCCGCTGCTCAGCGGGGAGGCCGGGGGAGTGGCGAGGGCGGAACGGTGGCTGGGCCAGCGGTTCCAGTACGTGGGGCAGGGGCGCCACTCCTACCTCCCGATCGCGCAGGCGCTGCTGGCCGGGGGGCACGGTTCCTCGGCGGTCATCGTCAACCGCTGGCCGGCCGGGGGCAGCCACGCGTGGAACGCGGTGAACTTCGACGGCGAGGTGATCTGGATCGACGCGCAGCGGGGGCACATGGCGGTGGAGCCGCCGTACGAATCGGTGACCGGGGTGTTCTGCGTCGTGATCGACAGGGCGGGGCGGCGGCTGTGACACCTTCCCCGGCGCCTGCCGCGACGCTTCACCGGTCGCGCTCCGTGGCGCTTCACCGGACCCCTTTCGCGGAGCCTTCCCCGGTGCTCCTCCCCGCGCAGGCGGGTCCCCGCGAGACGAGTGAGACGAGGAGGACGGCGTGAACCCGGACCAGGCGAGGGCGGTGGCGGAGGAGTACTTCAACGGGGTCCGCGGCCCCGGCTCCGCCGTCGAGATCAGGATCTACGCCTTCAACGAGGGCTATGTCGCCTGGTCGAACGAGCCCGAGTCCGACGATCCCGGCGTGCTGCCCGACACCGTCGGCTCCGGGTGCGTGGTCATCGACAGGGCCACCGGCGAGATCGTCATCCGGCCGCTGCTCAACCCCGAGACCGTGGCCGAGCAGTGGCCGGGACGCCGCCCCCGATAGCGAGACGTCCCGGCCACCGGGCCCGGCCCGCGTGCGGTCGGGCCGGGCCCCGGCGGGATCGGGCGCGGTACCGCTCAGCCCTCCCTGAGCGCCCACGAAGCCCCGGCCCCGCCCCGGTCTCGCCACAGCCTCCGGTGCCCCCACGGAGCCCCGATCTCGCCCTGGCCTCCGGGGTGCCTACGGAGCTCCGATCTCGCCCTGGCCTCCGGGGTGCCTACGGAGCTCCGGTCCCGCTACGGACTCCGGGGTGCCTACGGAGCCCCGGCCCGGCCGTGCTCAGCCGCTCGCGAGCGCGCCCACGACCGAGGCGCGGGCCGCGCGCCGGGCGGGCAGGACGGCGGCGAGCACCCCGGCCAGGCCGGACAGGGCCACGAACGACAGGATCTGCGGCACCGGCAGCTGGAAGATGACGTTGTCGGTCATCGTCCGCGCGGCGGCCCAGCCGAACGCGATGCCGAGCACCACGCCGACCAGCGCGCCGATGAGGCCGAGCACCAGCGCCTCGACCGAGAGCATCCGCCGCAGCTGGGGCCGGGTCAGGCCGAGCGCCCGCAGCAGCGCGGACTCGCGGGTGCGCTCGTGGACCGACAGGGAGAGCGTGTTCGCGATGCCCAGCAGGGAGATGAGCACCGCCAGGCCGAGCAGCCCGGTGATGATCATCAGCATCATGTCGAGCGCCTCGTCGAACTCGCCCCGCATCGCCGTCGAGCTGAGGACCTTCGCCGTCGGGTACGCCTCCGTCGCCGCCTCGACCGCCGCGAGCGCCCGATCAGGCTCCACGCCGTCCCGGTGCTTGATCATCACCCGGCTGTCGCCGACCGCGCCGAAGTAGCGGTCGAACTCCCCCTCGGGCACCGTCACGGCGGCGAGGCTCGCGTCGACGTCGGAGATGCCCGCGACCGTCAGTTCGACCGCGCCCGCCTTCGCCGTCCGTACGGTGATCCGGCCGCCGACCCCGACCTTGAGCCGCTCGGCGACGCGCTCGGCGACGAGCGCGGTCCCCGGCCCGAGCCGGTCGAGCGAGCCCGCGTCGAGCGGCGGCTTGAAGCCCGGGGCCGGGGTGAACGTCCCCACGTCATACTGTGCGGTCCCGGTCGCGAGCCGGGCGGTGGTCTCGCGGAAGGCGATGACCGAGGCGAGCTCGGGCCTGGTCCGCAGGTCCTCGGCGATCGCGCGGGGCAGGCCCGCGTCGCGCTCCTGGGTCTGCACCATGTAGTCGAAGGGGAACTGCTCGTCGAGCTGGTGGGTGTACGTCACCCGTACGGTGCCGGTGACGACGGAGATGACCGTCATCAGCGTCACGCCCACGGTGAGCGCCACGGTGGTGGTCGCCGACCGCTTCGGGTTGCGCCGGGAGTTGTCCACGGCCAGCCTGCCGGGCACCCCGAAGATTTTCGCGGGCACCCACCCCGCGAACGCCGACAGCGGCCTGACGATCACCGGCCCGAGGGTCAGCACCGCCAGGAAGACGAACGAGCAACCGGCCATGACCACCACGAGGGCGGTCTCGCCGGGCCGCATGGACATCCCGGCCACCGTGACGCCTACGCCCGCGACCAGGAACAACCCGGCGAAGATCATCCGTACCAGACCGGTCCTGAAGGTCTGCTCCTCGGCCTGCGAGCGCAGCGCCGCGATCGGCGCCACCCGCGTCGCCGCCCGCGCGGGCAGCAGCGCCGCGACGACCGTGACCGTGAGGCCGATGACCAGGCCCAGGGCGACGGTACGCGGCGTCAGGGCGACGGGGACGTCCGAGGGCAGCGGCGCGCCGAACGCCGTCAGCACGACGAGCGCCCCCGCGCCCAGACCGGCGCCGAGCAGCAGGCCGAGCACCGACGACAGCAGGCCGACCACGGCCGACTCCAGCACGATCGACCCGAAGACCTGCCCGCGCGTCGCCCCGACGCACCGCAGGAGCGCCATCTCGCGGGTCCGCTGGGCCACCAGGATGTTGAAGGTGTTGTAGATGACCAGCGCGGCCACGAACATCGCCACCACGCCGAACAGCAGCAGGCCCAGCATCAGGAAGTCGCTGTTGGCGCCGTTGGACCTGGCCAGGTCCGCGGCGTACCGCTCACCGGTCTTCACCTCGTGACCCGCGCCCACGGCCGCGGCGACCGAGCCGCGCAGCGCCTCCTGGGTGACGCCCTCGGCGGCGGAGACGTCGACCTCCCGGTACCCCTTCTGCCCGGTCATCGCCTTGGCCGTGTCCGTGGTGTAGCCGACCGCGCCGAAGTAGCCGAGCTCCTGGTCCAGGCCGAGGTCGAACAGGCCCACCAGCGTGAACTCGTGCCGGACGTCCTTGGCGTCGAGCACCGCGATGACGTCGCCGAGCCTGAAACCCCTGGTCCTGGCGGTGTCCTCGTCCAGCACGGCCTGCGTCGCGGTTTTCGGGGCCGCGCCGCTCACGATCGAGGTACGGTTCAGCTCGCCCTCGGGCAGCGAGATCCCGGCGGTGGGGAAGTCACCGGCGACCTTGCCCTTCTTGTCGAGCAGGGCGGAGGTGCCCCGCACCAGCCCCTGGGCGTCGGCCACGCCCGCCACGGCGCGCACCTTCTCCAGCGTCGCCTCGGAGACGACCGGGGCCTCCTCGCCGCCGCCCCCGTCCCGGGGGATCACGGCGACGTCGATCCTGTCGGCCGCCGCCGAGAACTTCTGGGTGAAGCCCGCCTCGATGGTGTCGGTCAGCACGAACGTGCCCGCGATGAAGCCCACCCCCAGCGCGATCGCCAGCGACGTCAGCACCAGCCGCAGCCGGTGCGCCCGCAACCCGGCCAGCGTCGTCCTCAGCACCTCACGCCTCCAGCTTCATCAGCGTGTCCAGCACCGACTGCGGCGTCGGCCCGGTCAGCTCGCTGACCAGCAGGCCGTCACGGAGGAAGACCACGCGGTCGGCGTACGAGGCCGCCACCGGGTCATGGGTGACCATCACGATCGTCTGGTCGAGCTCGCGTACCGACATCCGCAGGAAGGACAGCACCTCGGCGCCACTGCGTGAGTCCAGGTTGCCGGTGGGCTCGTCGGCGAAGATGACCTGCGGCCTGCTGACCAGGGCGCGGGCGACCGCGACGCGCTGCTGCTGGCCGCCCGACAGCTCCGTGGGCCGGTGGCCCAGCCGGTCGCGCAGGCCCATGGTCTCCACGACCCGGTCGAACAGCGCGGGGTCGGCCAGCCGCCCGGCGATCTCCAGCGGGAGCCGGATGTTCTGCTCGGCCGTCAGCGTCGGCAGCAGGTTGAACGCCTGGAAGACGAAGCCGATCCGCTCGCGGCGGAGCATGGTGAGCTGCTTGTCGTTGAGCCCGGTCAGCTCCACGTCCCCGATGCGCACCTGCCCGCCGCTCACCGTGTCCAGCCCGGCCAGGCAGTGCATCAGCGTGGACTTGCCCGACCCCGAGGGGCCCATGATCGCGGTGAAGGCGCCCGCGGAGAAGGTGATGTCCACCCCTCGCAGCGCGTGCACGGCGGTGTCCCCCCGGCCGTACACCTTGGTGAGACCGCTGGCCGTCACGGCCGGCACCGCGCTTCCGCGCGCGTCCCACGCCCCGACATCTCCGGTGATGGTCACGGCAGCTCTCCTCAACAACGTATGGCGTTATGACTGACCAAACGGTATTGGTGAGGAAATAGGGATTCATCAGGCATTAAGCCGGTCTTGCGATGCGTTGGAGGGGTCCGGAGAAGGACGGGCGCGACCTCCGTCGTAGCGCCGCCTCGGCCATTCGGCCGAGGCGCCCGGGGCAGCCGGAGGGGCGGGGTCTCGCCTCTGGCGGGTTTCCCTCTCAGCCCCAGGCTCAGCTCTCAGCCCCAGGCTCAGCCCTCAGCCCTCAGCCCCGGCCAAAATACCTCCGGGTCTGCCCGTGCTCTCGTCCGGCGCTATTTCCGGGGGTATTTGATCTTGAGGCTGCCCATGCCGACCTTGCCGGTGACGCGCAGCACCGGCGCGTCCGGACGGCCCGGGTCGGTGGCCTTGTTGGTGATCGTGCCCATGCTCGTCGTCAGCGAGTCGACCCACACGGTCCACCCCCGCGGCACGATCACCAGGATGTTGCCCATCCCGCAGGACGCCTCCAGCAGCACCTCGCGGTGCGAGCACACCGCCCCGGTGAAGTCGATCTTCACGCTGCCCGCGGCGCAGCTCGCCACGATGTGCGCGGGCACCACCCAGTAGTCCTTCTGCTGCACGTGCCCGTGCTTCGTCCGCAGCTCCAGGACCCCGCCCACGCCGCCCGGCGCGACGGGCGCGGACCTGTCACGCGGCAGGTCGGCGGTGAGGGCCCTCAGGTCGTCGTACGTCCTGGCGGCCTGCGTCCGCTCGATCCGCTCCTCCAGCTCCTCAAGCGTGATCCGCCCCTCTCCGGCGGCCACGCGCAGCTGCTCGATAACCACGTCCCGGTCGGCGTGCGACGCGCGGAGCTGACCGTCAGGGTGCGTCATGAGGTCATGCTAGTCGGCGGAATGCGGGGTTACGATTCCTGATTCATAGGCATATACGACGACTTGCGCTCGGTCCCTCAGGCTCAGCTTGGCGAGGATCCGGCCCAGGTGCGTCTTGACCGTCGCCTCCGCCAGCTCCAGCCGACCGGCGATCTCCGTGTTCGACAACCCCCTGGCCACCAGCACCAGCACCTCCCGCTCCCGCGCGGTCAACCCGGTCAGCACCGCGGGCTCGGCCGCCCCCGCCGAGGGAAGGTGCACCGCGAAACGCTCCAGCAACCGCCGCGTCGTGCTCGGCGCCACCACCGCGTCCCCGCTGTGCACCGACTGGATCGCGCTCACCAGATCGGCGGGCGGCACGTCCTTCAGCAGGAACCCCGACGCCCCCGCCTTCAACGCCGCGAACGCGTACTCGTCCAGGTCGAACGTGGTCAGGATCAGCACCCGGGGCCCGCCGGCCGTCGAACGGATCAGCCGTGTCGCCTCCACCCCGTCCATGACCGGCATCCGCACGTCCATCAGCACAACGTCGACGGCGACCGTCCGCAGCCTCTCCACCGCCGCCGCCCCGTTGCCCGCCTCCGCGACGACCTCGATCCCGGGATGGGCGCCGAGAACCATCCGGAACCCGGTGCGCAGCAGCTCCTGGTCGTCGACGAGCATCACTCGGATCACCTGATCGTCCACCGCGTGCCCCGTCAAGCCGCCCGACCCGCCCCGGTGTCGCCGATCGGCAACCGCGCCACCACCCGGAACCCGCCGCCCGGACCGGGCCGCGCCTCCACGCTCCCGCCGAACAGCGCGACCCGCTCCCGCATGCCGACCAGGCCGTGCCCGCCCTCGCGCTCCGGCGTCGCCGTGCCGCGACCGTCGTCGGTCACCCGCAAGAGCAGCTCCCGCACGCCGTACTCCATCTCGACCGTGGCCCTGCTGTCCGGGCCGCCATGCTTGAGGGTGTTGGTGAGGGCCTCCTGCACGATCCGGTAGACCGTCAGCTGCTCCCCCTCGGGAAGCTCCCGGGGAACGCCGGACACCCGCAGCTCCACCGGCAACCCCGACTCCCGTACCTGCGCCAGCAGACCGTCCAGCTGCGACAGGCTCGGTTGCGGAGCGTACTCCTCCTCCACACCGTCGGCCCGCAACACGCCCACCATCCGCCGCATCTCGGCCAGCGCCCTGCGCCCGGTGGCGGAGACCGCCTGCATCGCCCTGCGCGCCTGCTCGGGATCACCGTCGATCGCGTACGCCGCCCCGTCGGCCTGCACGATCATCACACTCACGTTGTGCGCGACCACGTCGTGCAGCTCACGGGCGATCCGGGCCCGCTCCGCCGCCGCCGCCAGCCTGGCCTGCTGGTCACGCTCCCGCTCCGCCCGCTCGGCCCGCTCCTCCAGGCCCTCCAGGTAACGGCGACGGGTGTTCGCGTAGATCCCCGCCATCCAGATCGCGGCCGCGAACGCCGAGGCGGTGGCGAAGGCACGCGGGTCGAACCCCCAGGGAACCCGCCCGAACACCAGGAACAACCCCAGCTCCACCACCAGACCCGCCCCGACCGCCCAGCGCAGCGGGCGCCGCGACGCCACGCCGTACATCGCGACGAGCACCGAGACGTTGAAGAACAGGGCCTGCACCCCGAGGAGCCACTGGACGAAGGAGGTCAGCGAGACGATCGCGAAGACCGCGACGGGACGCTGGCGCAGCCAGAGCAGCGGCACGAACAACAGCAGCGTCAGCCCCGCGAACCCCCACAACCCGAGCCGCTCCGCGCCCCAGGCCACCACGTCGATCACCCCGACGGTCCAGACGTTGAGCAGCGAGACCAGCAGGAACGGAGTCAGCCACAGGGCGTCCGTGATCCTGGGATGGCGCCCGCTCCAGGCGCGTAGTCTGCCGAACACATCACCACGATATGTATACGCAGCTCAGCGCCCTTCCCCCTAAAGGTGGAACCCGGTGTACGACTCAGGTCGCACATCGGATCGGGCATCGAGTCAGGTATCGAGCCGGGCGTCGAACCGGTTGACGGGCACGGCTTACGCGGCCTTTACGGTCACCGGGGCACCATGGTTTCCGGGAGCACCCTGTGGGGTGAATAAAGGGAGATTGTTTGTGGTGATCAATCACAACGACGCCAGGTCGCGCGGCCACGAGGATGGGCCGCGCGACCTGACGGTTTTCCCCCGCCGGGCCGGATGGTGTTACGCCGACAGGTGCCGGGCCCGCTCCGACGTTCCGGTGATCTGATCCGATCGCCGGATCACCCGAGCGGATCCCCGGGATTCCTTTCCCCGGGATTCCTTGTTCGGCATTCGGCGGTGAGCATCGTGCCGTCCCGGGCGACGCGGCCGGACGGGGCCGGGCCCTGTGCGGGCGACATGCCGGAGCCGCCTCCCACGACGAGGTCACGCGAACCCGGATCCCCGTTCCCGTCCCCACTCCCGCCCGCCGCGCCCGACGCGGCGGCGCGGTCGTCTTCGAGGACGGATTCGCGCAACAACTGAATGGCCCTGCGTATGACCGCGGATCTCGACACGAAGCGTTTCTCGCTCCGGCAGTATTCTATGAAGAATGAATCCTGGGGCGATATCGTTACGCTGGTGTCTATTGATTTTGTGTCGACCGGTTGGCTTTTAATTGTTTTGTGGGGTCGACGGGATTCGAACCCGCTCTGTACGACTCCTAAAATCGCCGCCTCTACCGTTGGGCTACGACCCCTGTTTTTTCCTGCGAAATTCTCTGTCTGTGAATGGCAATTGGGGCAGAGGAAGCGCAGGTTTTCTTTTCTGTTGTCCAGCCAGTCGCCATTGATGTGGTCGACGTGCAGGGTCAATGCCTGACCCTGCCAGGCGCCCTCGATCCTACATCCCGCACAGCGGTACGGCATCCCGATCTCGATCAAGGTGCGCCTGAGCTGCCCGGGATTGGGGCGTGGGCTGCCTTCCGGTCGCATGACGAGAACCTGTTCCGGGCGACGGCGCCGCGGAGAGGGCTTCCCTCTGTTGGGGGAGACCCTGCGAAAATGCGAGGTGTCGATTCCGAAGTGCTTCAGCTGGCGGCTGATGTGGGTGTAATTGCCGCCCGCGATGGTGATGCCGAGACGGCGGAGGACGTCGGCGATGCTGAGGGAGTCGGCCGCGGCCTCCGCCAGCATTTCGGGGGTGTATTTGTATTTGATGGGCACGCCCCAAGCCTAGGCAATGGGACTGACAATTCTTGGGGCATGCACACGTCGTATTAAATGGCGAAAAAGGGTGTTATTCGACGCCGAGTTCGCGGCGGAGGCGGGCCACGTGGCCGGTCGCCTTCACGTTGTAGAGAGCCTTCTCGATCTTGCCGTCGGCGTCGATGACGAAGGTGGAGCGGATGACCCCGACGGTCGTCTTGCCGTACATCATCTTCTCCCCGTACACCTCGTAGGCCTTGTGGACCTCAAGGGAGGGGTCGGACAGGAGCGGGAAGGTCAGGGCGTCGTGCTCGGCGAACTTGGCGAGCTTGGCCGGGCTGTCCTTCGAGACGCCGAGCACGGTGAACCCGGCCGAGGTCAGCGAGGCGAGGCTGTCGCGGAAGTCGCAGGCCTGCTTGGCGCAGCCGGGGGTCATCGCGGCGGGGTAGAAGTAGAGGATGACGCGCTTGCCGCGGTGTGCCTCCAGCGACACGGTGGTGCCGTCGGCGGCGGGAAGCGCGAAGTCCGGGGCGGGGTCGCCCGGCTCGAGTTTCATGATGTTCCTCCGAGGAAGGGTTCCCCGGTCAACTTACCGGCCTGCCCGAAGTGCCGTGGGCGGGCCGGACCTGACAGACTGATCAATCAAGGAGTAGGGGAGGAGAGCCATGGCGGACACCGATCCCGCGGAGTTGGAGCGGCGGATCGAGCGCACGCGCGCGGAGTTGGCCCAGACGGTGGACGCCATCGCGGACCGGGTGAGCCCCAAGCGGGTCGCGGCACGTGGTGTGGCGAAGGTCAGGGCGAACGCGGAGCATCTCGTCGCCCAGGTCGGCGACATGGTGGGCGGCGCGGCGGGGCCGAAGCCGGTCAAGCTCGCCGGCGAGCCCGAGGACCTGTGGGCGGACGACCGGCCGGATCTGGCGCCCATCCTGATCGGGGTGGGGGCGGTGCTGGCGCTCGGCGCGGTGGTCGTGCTGTGGCGGCGCCGCCGTCGCTGACCGGGGGTTTCGACCGCCGCCGATGACCGGTCGGCGGTCCCGAATTGAGTAGGGGTTTACTCATGTGACCTTTTTCCTGCTCGCGGAACATCGCGAGTAGGGAAAAGGAGGGGTAAATCCATGAAGAACATCATTCGTTCCGCGGTCGCGGTGGTGGCGACAACCGGCCTCATGCTGACGGTGGCTCCGGCCGCCTTCGCCACGACGTCCGCGTCCTCGGCGTCCTCGGCGTCCTCGGCGTCCGCGTCGGCACGTGACACCGATGACAGCTTCGAGCAGGAGTCCCGGAACGGCCGGGCCACGCTGGAGGCCGAGTACTCGGTCAGGGGCGACGAGGAGGAGGACAACACGTTCAGGCTGCGGGGCGCGCTGTACGACGGTGACAGGCGCACCCTGCGCCAGGGCGGTCGTTGCGCCTACGTCGAGGTCCAGATCATCTCGTCCGGTGACGAGGACTGGGACGTCGCCAAGCGCGACAGGCTGTGCAGCTACGACGACACCAAGCGCTTCCGCGTCACCGCGCACGATGTCAGTGAGGTGCGGGTCAAGACCTGCCAGGTCAAGTACCGCGGCTCGTCGACCTCCAGCTGCAGCAGGTGGGAGGAGCTCGACCTGGGCTTCTGAGATCCCTCGGAGGCCCGGCCCTCCCCGGGCACGGGAGCACCCCGAGCCCCCGTGCCCGGGAAAGGGGCCGACGACAGGAGACGACAGGAACGGGCACCCGCCGTTGGAACGGCGGGTGCCCGTTTCGCGTACCGGAGAGCGCACAGGACAGACAAAGCGCATACGACAGAGAAAGCGCACGCGACGGAGAGGGAAGAACAGGGCAGAGAGGGAAGCGGGTCAGAGGAAGGTGCGGCCCTCGCCGCGGTAGGTGGGGACCTCGTCCACGACCTCGTCCCCCTCGATCAGGTGCAGGCTCGCGAAGCGCTCGCAGAGCTCGCCCGCCTTGGCGTGCCGGAACCAGACCCGGTCACCGGCGCGCAGGTCCTCGGCGGCCTGCCCGATCAGGGGCGTCTGGACCTCCCCGGCTCCCTCGTCGGTGTCGTAGCGCAGCCCGCACGGCAGGTAGGGCTGGGGCAGGCGGCTGGCGCCGGGGGCGCCGGAGGCGGGGTAGCCGCCGCCGAGGACGGTGACGACGCCGGGAGCGGGGCGGCGTACGACGGGCAGGGCGAAGAGGGCGGCGGGCCTGCCGGTGAAGCCCCGGTAGAAGTCGAACAGGCGGGGGTGGAAGAAGCCGGACCCGGCGGCGATCTCGGTGACGGCCCTCTCCCGGGTGGTCTTCTCGATGCTGCCGGTGCCGCCGCCGTTGACGAACTCCAGGTCGGCGATCTGGCGGACGGCCTGGACGATCCGGCCCCTGCGCGTGATCAGCTCGCGCCGGGACCGGGCCTGCATCAGGCGTACGGCCCGGGTGAGGGCGGGGTTGCCCGGAGCGTCGTCGCCGACCCCGGCGATCTGCGCCTCGTACGCCATCAGTCCCACGAGCCGGAACCCGGGCCGTTTCGCGATCTCGGTGGCCAGGTCGGCGGCCTGGTCGATCTCGCGGACGGGGGAGCGGCGGACGCCCGCCCTGAACCGGCCGCCGAAGGCGAGGTAGCCCGCGTCGACGTCCAGGCAGAGCCGGATCTCGTGGCGGTCGCGGACTCCGGAGACGGCGGCCTCGACGAGGTCCAGGTGCTCGGCGTGGTCCACCATGATCGTGATCTCCCGCGCCGCGACCGGGTCGGTGGCCAGCTCGGCGAGCGCGGCGCGGTCGACGGTGGGGTACGCGACCAGCACGTCCCGCATCCCAGTGGAGACGAGCCAGAGGGCCTCGGGGAGGGTGAAGGCCATGATGCCGGTGAAGCCGTCCATGGCGAGGATGCGTTCGAGCACGGCCCGGGACCTGACGGACTTGCTGGCGACCCTGATCGGCTTGCCCCCGGCCCGGCGGGCCATTCCCTCGGCGTTGGCGCGCAGGGCGGGCAGGTCGAGGACGGCGAAGGGGGGATCCAGGTGCGCTGTGGCCCGGTCGTAGCGCTGGCGGTCGTCCATATCCGCAGGATAACCCGGCCCCAACGAATATGAGAGGTATTCATATTGCCGGACGGGTGGTCAATGCTCCCGCCAGGAGGGTTCCAAGATCGCGTAAGTGGGTGGTTGATCCCCGGCCCGGTCCTGCCCGGACGCGTACACATGACCGAATGACGACTACTCTCCAGGACATCCTGGCGGGCTCGGGAAGCGGCGGCGGCGCGGGGGCCACCACCGGGGGCAAGGCGGCGGCCGAGGAGTTCCAGGACGTCCGGCGCAGGTCGGTACGGCTGCTCAGGCCGGGCAGGACCCCCGCGGGTCTTCCCACGGCCCTCGCGGTGTCCGCGGTGCTGGTGGTCTCGGCCTCGGTGACGGTGGGCCTGCTCACGCGGTCGCCGGTCGCGCGGATCCCCTACCGGCGGCTCGTCAACGGGGTCGGCGCGTGGCACTGGTCGGATCCGGCCACGTTCGCCGCGTCGACGCTCGCCGTGGCGGCGGGCCTGGTGATGCTCGCGCTCGCCGCGCTGCCGGGACGGACCCGGCTGGTGCCGCTGGAGTCGGGGGACCCGCACATGGTGATCGGCATCACCAGGTCCGGGCTCCGCCGCACGCTGCGGGAGGCCGCCGAGGCGGTGGAGGAGGTGAACGGGGCCCGGGTCCGGCTCACGTCGCGGATCGTCGAGGTCACCGTCTTCACCGACGCCGAGCGGACCGGGCCGGTGCTGCGCCGGACGGGCGTGGCGGTGGGCGACCGGCTGGCGGGGCTGGGCGCGATGTGCGCGGGAGACGTCGTCGTACGGCTGCGCAGGAAGAAGGCCTGATGAGGCCCTACCTGGGCAACCGGATCGGCCTGGCCGTCACCGGGGCGGTGCTGGTGTGCGCGGGGCTCTACGCCTTCCTGCGGGGACGCGGTGACATCCCCGGCCAGT
Organism: Streptosporangium sp. NPDC002721; assembly: GCF_042888905.1. NCBI lineage: Bacteria > Bacillati > Actinomycetota > Actinomycetes > Streptosporangiales > Streptosporangiaceae > Streptosporangium > Streptosporangium sp. NPDC002721. The sequence continues at coordinate 67,861 of NZ_JBIAQI010000039.1, read as the reverse complement.
CTCCCGGAGCCAGGCTCGTGCGCAAGGGGTTCCCCGGCTGGCTGGCCGCGCACCCGTGGCTGGGCTGGCTGCTGGCGCTGCTGCTGGTGGTGCTGGCACTCCTGGCGGTGCGGTGGCTGCTACACGCCCTGGGATGGGGGCGGTGGGGCGGGCGGACCGGGACGGGGACCGCCATGCTCGGGGTTGCTCTTAAAGAAGTCGAAGGGCTCACCCGTGTTCGCGTCAGGCACGTAAGGCACGAGCGGCTGCGCATCGCGGTGTGCTGCGCGCCCGGGACCGACGTCGGCAAACTCGTCGCGAGGCTGAACAGGGACGCGGTGGGGAAGGTCCGACGGGCGCTCGGGGAGGTAGAACTCGGCGTGCTGGTTCGCCTGCACGTCCGCCGCCGCTGACCTCCCGGACACCGGCCGTTCGCCCGTGCCCCCGAACGCGGGTCGTTCACCCGTCGCGCCGTACACCGGCCGTTCGCCCGTGCTCCCGAACACCGGTCGCTCGCCCGTCGCGCCGTACACCGGGCGGTCCGTCGCGTCCCCGTAGGTGGTGTTCCCGTACGCGGTGCTCCGGTACGCCTGCCCGTCGTACGCCCCGTACCCCGTCTCCCCGACGGGGCTCGCGTACACCGGCCGCTCGGCCGTCGTGTCGTACGGCGGCGGGATCCCGTCGGGGCCCTCGTACGGCGGGCCCTCGTCCGGGTCCCCGGCCGCCGTCGCGGGGGCGTTCTCCCCGTTCCCGGCCTCGGACTCGTTCCTGACCCCGAAGGCCAGTCCGGCGGCCAGGCAGGCCAGCGGGAGGGCGGGGATGACGTAGCGGTGGTCGAAGGCCGCGATGAAGGGCGGCAGGATCAGCAGCATCGTCCCCGCCGCCCAGGGCAGCAGCACCACGCCGCCGAGCCGCCGCAGCCGCGTCAGCACGCCGACCAGGCCGACCAGCAGGATCACCGCGAGGTACGGGCCCCGCACGAAGGCGTACTCCTGGTAGCCGCGCAGCCAGCCCGCGTACGGCTCGACCATCACCGGCGCCCCCGACGTGCCCTGGTAGGCCACGGTCAGCTGCTCGGCGGTCTTGCCCTGCGAGGCGGCCCCCGAGGAGAAGGGCCGCACGGTGTCGGGGAAGACGTAGGCGCTCTGCGGCCCGGGAGCCGGGTAGACGCGCCGGTTCCAGTCGAAGATGTGGGCCGCGTCCGCCAGCCCCGCCCGCAGGAAGTCGAACGGCTGGGCCATGATCGCCTGGGTGGCGAAGGAGCCCGCGAGCGCGTCGCGCTCCGCCCAGCTGCCCTTGACCTTGTTCAGCGGTGACTTGCCGTCCCAGATGTAGACCGGCGGCGCCGCCCGCTGCCCGAGCGGCTCGACGGGGCACAGGGCCGCCTCGGGACCGGCCGGGTGGATCCTGTCGCAGTCGGCGAAGGTCATCGTCCGCGCCCAGAGGAAGGCGTTCCCCCTGGTCAGCCCGAAGTTGCCGTGCTCGGCCCTGAACCAGGCCGCGTACGAGCCCAGGCCGATGGCGGCGGCCAGCGTCGCGGCGGCGACCGCCCGCCACCCGGCCCGGCGGATCACCATGCAGACCAGCGCCACGGCGATCAGCGGCAGCCCGATCGTGCGGGTGACGGTCGCCGCGGCCAGCAGCGCTCCGGCCAGCGCCGCGACCCACGCCGCGGGGCGCCGCCGCCACAGCAGCAGCGTGACCGCCAGCACCGCCAGGAACTGGAAGAGCAGGTCCGCCATGACGAGGTGTTCGAGCTGGAGCTGGTAGGCGTCCAGCAGCACCGGCAGCGTGGCGAGCGTCGCGCCCCACCCCGGCAGCCCGCCCAGCCTGCGCAGCAGCAGGTAGACGCAGACGGCCACGACCAGTCCGAGCAGGTGCTGCACCGCGACCACGGCGGGGACGCTGGCCAGCGGCTTGAGGACCCACAGGAACAGCGCGTAGCCCGCGGGACGGGACTCCAGGGGGCGGGGGTCGAGCCCCGCGTTCAGGTAGACGAAGGAGTCGGCCCAGAACCACAGGGCGGGCCGGTAGCCGAGCATGGCGAGGACCCGCAGGCCGCCACCCGCCAGCAGGGCGGTCATGAAGAGCCAGTGCGACCGCATGAAGCGGAGCACGCGCAGGGGACGGGAGGGGTTCGCGGGGTGCTGGGAGCGACGGGAACGGCTTGCCGGGTGCGTTCCCGTTACCACCGCGACCTCCCGAGTCCCGCGCACATGGCCACCCAGCATAGGCGTGGGATCAGAGGGTCTTGCACGTGATGCGAAATTTGGTAGGGATCGAGTTGTATGTTCCCGGGGGCCTGCGGCTCTGTCCCCCGGCCGGTCAGGGATCCGTGGTCTCCCCGCCGGGACCCCCACGCCGGGGGCCCGTGGCGTCCCGTGCCCGGGCCTCCTGGCAACCGGGAGTCTGTGCCCTTCGTCCCCGGCCCGGTCGCCGAGGGCCCGCTCAGCACTCGATGACGTTCACCGCGAGCCCTCCCCGGCTGGTCTCCTTGTACTTGTCGAGCATGTCGCGCCCGGTGTCGCGCATCGTCTTGATGGCCTTGTCCAGCGAGACGAAGTGGCGGCCGTCGCCGCGCATCGCGATCCTGGCGGCGGCGATGGCCTTGATCGAGGCGACCGCGTTGCGCTCGATGCACGGGATCTGCACCAGGCCGCCGATCGGGTCGCAGGTCAGCCCGAGGTTGTGCTCGATACCGATCTCGGCGGCGTTCTCGACCTGCTCGGGGGTCCCGCCCATCACCTCGGTGAGCCCGGCGGCGGCCATCGAGCAGGCTGAGCCGACCTCGCCCTGGCAGCCGACCTCGGCGCCGGAGATGGAGGCGTTCTCCTTGAACAGCACGCCGATCGCCCCCGCGGTCAGCAGGAAGCGGATCACGCCCTCGTCGTCGGGGTCCTTCGTGAAGCGGTCGTAGTAGGTGAGCACGGCCGGGATGATGCCCGCGGCGCCGTTGGTGGGCGCGGTGACGATGCGGCCCCCGGCGGCGTTCTCCTCGTTGACCGCGAGGGCGAACAGCGAGACCCAGTCCATCGTCTGCAGCGAGTCCTTCTCCGCCGACTCGCTCCGCAGCTGCCGGTGGAGCTGATGGGCGCGGCGGCGGACCTTCAGGCCGCCGGGCAGCACGCCCTCCTTGCCGATGCCGCGCCGCACGCACTCGCTCATGACCCGCCACAGCACGAGCAGCTGTTCGCGGATCTCGGCCTCGGTGCGGCCGAACGCCCGCTCGTTCTCCAGCATCAGCCCGGAGATCGACAGCCCGGTCTCCGCGCACTGGGCGAGCAGCTCCGCGGCCGTGGTGAAGGGGTACGGCAGGACGGTGTCGTCGGGCTTGATCCGGTCGGCGCCGGTGGCGTTCTCGTCGACGACGAAGCCGCCGCCCACCGAGTAGTAGACCTTCTCGCGGATCGTCTCGCCCGACTCGGACAGCGCGGTGAATCGCATGCCGTTGGGGTGACCGGGGAGCGAGATCTTGCGTTCGAAGACGAGATCCTCGCCGATGACGAAGGGGATCTCGCGGGAGCCGTACAGGGAGAGGGTGCCGGACCCGCGCATGGCGGCCAGCCGCTCGTCGACGGTGTCGACGTCGACCAGCTCGGGCTTCTCCCCGGACAGGCCGAGCAGCACGGCCTTGTCGCTGCCGTGGCCCTTGCCGGTCAGGCCCAGCGAGCCGTACAGAATGGCGCTCACCCGGGCGGTCTTCTCCAGCAGCCCGTCCTGGTGGAGGCCGCGGGCGAACTTGTGGGCGGCGGCCATCGGGCCGCCGGTGTGCGAGCTGGACGGGCCGATTCCGATCTTGAAGAGATCGAAGACGCTGATCGTCATCTGAATCCTTCCAGCGTGGACGGCCACGCGCGCCCTCCGGACGCGCGTGGCCGTGACGCGAGGGGGAGAGGCTTAGGACTCACCCGAGGTGAGCGCGGCGTACTCCTCCGGCGACAGCAGGTCGTCGGCGGAGCCCTCAAGGCGTACGCGGAACAGCCAGCCGTCGGCGTAGGGGTCGTTGTTGACCAGCGAGGGGTCGTCCACGACGGCCTGGTTGACCTCGACGACCTCGCCGGAGACCGGCGCGAAGATGTCGCTCACCGACTTGGTCGACTCGACCTCGCCGACCGCGTCACCGGCGGTGATCGTCGAACCGACCTCGGGGAGGATCTGCACGAAGACCACGTCGCCCAGCGCCTCGGCGGCGTAGGCGGTGATCCCGACGGTGAGGGTCAGGCCGTCATCGATGCCGGAGATCCACTCGTGTTCCTTGGTGTAGTGCAGTTCCTCGGGAATGCTGCTCATTTTTTCCTCCTGTAGAAAGGCAGCGCGACGACCTCGACCGGCTCGTGGCTGCCCCTGATGTCGACGGCCAGTCCTGACGACAGGCCGTTGTCCACGTAGGCCATCGCGATGGGCTTACCCAGAGACTGGGAGGGCGCCCCGCTGGTGACCTCGCCGACGACCGTGCCGTCACCGGCGACCACCACCGAATACCCGTGCCGGGGCACCCTGCGGCCGGTCGCGATCAGACCGACCAGGCGGCGGGACGGCGGGACGTCCTCGCGTGATTCGAGGGCGGCCCGGCCGACGAAGTCGCCCGGCTTGTCAAACCTCACCACACGGCCCAGCCCGGCGTCGAACGGGGTCAGCGCGGACGACAGCTCGTTGCCGTACAGCGGCATCCCGGCCTCCAGGCGGAGGGTGTCGCGGGCGGACAGGCCCGCGGGGATCAGGCCGTGCGGCGCGCCCGCCTCGGTGAGGGCGGTCCAGATCGCCTCGGCGTCCCCGGCGGCGACGAACAGCTCGAAGCCGTCCTCGCCGGTGTAGCCGGTACGGGCGATGAGAGCCTCGCGGCCCGCGACGACGGCGGGCAGGCCGGCGTAGTACTTGAGCCCGTCGAGGTCGGCGTCGGTGAGCGTGCCCAGGATCTCCGCGGAGCGCGGGCCCTGGATCGCGACCAGCGCGTACCGCTCGGAGCGGTCGTCCACCGCGGCGTCGAAGTCCTTGGCGCGGCCGGTCAGCTCGGCGGCCACCCGCGGGTAGTTGGAGGCGTTGGCGACGACCATGAACTCGGCGGGGGCGAGGCGGTAGACGATCAGGTCGTCCAGCACGCCGCCCTCGGCGTCGACGATCATCGTGTAGCGGGCACGGCCGGGCTCCAGCGCGGAGAGGTGCCCGACCAGCGCGTAGTCGAGGGCCTCGGCGGCCTGCGGCCCGGTCACGAAGATCTCGCCCATGTGGGAGAGGTCGAACAGGCCGGCCGCCTGGCGGACCGCGTTGTGCTCGGCCGACTCGCTGCCGTAGCGGAGCGGCATCAGCCAGCCCGCGAAGTCGGTCAGCGTCGCGCCGAGGGACTCGTGCACGCCGCGCAGCGGCGTAGGTCGGGACATGTGCGCACCTCAGACAAGGGACAGATGAGAGCATCCTCCCCCTCTGTCGTGGGTGCCTGAGAGTTTCATCCGGGTTTTACCGGACTTTCACCTTCGGCGAGGCCGTGGGACCTGCTTTCCAGAGGCACCTACCCGCACGGTCCTTTGCCTTGAGAGGTTCGCGGGGAGGGCTTGCTCCTTCAGGGGTCCTGGCCTGGGTGTCAGGACGCTCTCCCGCACGGGATTCATCGGTGTCACCGGCCAGCCTAACCGCCCGCACGGGCCGAGCGAAATCCCCCGCGCCCATCGGGGAGGCCGTCTGCGGCCTGCGGGTCCTCCGCCCGCGAGGCCCGGGGTGTCCCGGGGCGGGGTCAGGGGGCGGAGTGCCGGACCAGCGCCTCGAACAGGGCGGGGTCAGGGGGCGGAGTGCCGGACCAGCGCCTCGAACAGGGCCGACTCGTCGTCGGTCTCGGGGTGCCACTGGACGGCGACGGCGAAGGGGTGGTCGTCCACCTCCACGGCCTCGATCGCGCCGTCCTCGGCGTGGGCGGTCACGGTCAGGCCCTCGGCGAGCCGGTCGAGGGCCTGGTGGTGGTAGTGGGCCACGTCCACGGTCTCGGTCCCGAAGATCTTCGAGACCCGGCTGCCGGGGGCGAACCACACCGGCATCCTGCCGTAGCGGCCGGGGGCCGGGGCGTGCCCCGGGTGGCCGACCACGTCGGGCAGGTGCTGGTGGAGGGTGCCGCCCAGCGCGACGTTCAGGATCTGCATGCCCCGGCAGACGCCCAGGAAGGGCAGGCCCCGCTCCAGCGCCGCCCGGACCAGCCCCAGCTCCGCGTCGTCGCGGAACGGCCGGACGTGGCCGGTCCGCTCGTGCGGCTCCTGGCCGTACCGCTCCGGGCCGACGTCCCCGCCGCCGGCCAGGATCAGCCCGTCCAGGCGCTCCACCAGCGTCGCGGGGTCGCCCGCCGGGGGCAGGATCACCGGCTGCCCGCCCGCGCGGGCCACGTGGTCGACGTAGTCGTAGGGCAGGAGGGCGGCGGTCGTCTCCCAGACGGTGAAGCGCGCGGGCTCGACGTAGCAGGTGACACCGATGACGGGACGGGACATGATCTCCTGTTTCGCCGTGCTTCCACCGATGTCCTGGCGCCGTGGGCCCGTCCCGGTGCTCCTCCCGCACGTTACCGGCCGCGGCGGGCCGGCGTGCCGCCGGGGTGCGGGCGACGTCGCGGCACGGGGCGAGGATTAAGTGGTTAAGCGAGCCCGCCGCCGGGGAGCGGGTGCGGCCGTCGCTCCCGGTGTGGCCGGGTGCGTGGATGTCCGGCCGTGACCGCTGCTCACGGCGGGTGGCCTGTCGCCGTGGGGATCATGAAGGATCGGGGCGGGCATAGTAAAGTACGCGGCGGAAACATGTCGGATAACCGGTTCAGGTGGGGGTCTCGTGAAGCGACCGACGATCGCCGACATCGCTCGTCGCGCGGGGGTGTCCAAGGTCGCGGTCTCCTACGCGCTGAACGACCGCCCGGGCGTGTCGGAGGCGAGAAGGAACACCATCAAGGCCATCGCCAGGGAGATCGGCTGGCAGCCCAACAGCGCCGCGCGCGCGCTCAACGGGGCGCGGGCCCGCGCCGTCGGCCTGACCGTGTGCCGCCCGGCGCGGGTGCTGGGGATGGAGCCGTTCTTCATGGAGTTGATCAGCGGCATCGAGAGCGAGCTGTCGGCCCGCTCCTACGCCCTGCTCCTGCAGGTGGTGGCCGACCATCAGCAGGAGACGGAGGTCTACCGCAGGTGGTGGGGGGAGGGCCGCGTCGACGGCGTCATCCTGGTCGACCTGCGCTTCGACGACCCGCGCGTCCCCGAGATCGAGGAGCTGGCCCTGCCGGCCGTGGTGATCGGCCATCCGTCGGGAGCCGGTTCGCTCGCCCCCGTCTGGTCCGACGACGGCGCGGCCGTGCGGGAGACGGTGGAGTATCTCGCCGCGCTCGGCCACCGCAGGATCGCCAGGGTCGCCGGGCTGCCCGCGCTGGTGCACACCGTCCTGCGCGACCGGGCCTTCACCGCCGCGTGCGACGGGCTCGGCCTGGACGGTCACTCCATCGTGCACACCGACTACACCGGCGAGGAGGGCGCGCGGGCCACGCGGCGGCTGGTCAGCGCCGCGAACCGGCCGACGGCGATCGTCTACGACAACGACATCATGGCCGTCGCCGGGCTCTCGGTCGCGCAGGAGATGCGGCTGGAGGTGCCCGCGGACCTGTCCCTCGTGGCGTGGGACGACTCGCCCCTCTCCCAGGTGGTGCGACCGGCCCTCACCGCCCTCGGCCGGGACATCCCCCACTACGGGGCGCAGGCCGCGCGGAGCCTGCTGGCGCTGATCGCCGGCGAGCACGTCACCGGCGTCCAGACCGAGACGGCCAGGCTCACCCCGCGCGGCAGCACGGGCGCGCCGGGCCACCGGTGACGTACGGCACGAGGTGTTGAGGGCGGGGTGTTGAGGGCGGGGTGCTCAGAACGGGGTGACGTACGCGCCGGAGATGCCGCCGTCCACCAGGAACTCCGAGCCGGTGATGAAGCTGGCGTCGTCGGAGGCGAGGAACGCCACCGCCGCGGCGATCTCGGACGCCTCGGCGAAGCGGCCCACCGGGATGTGCACCAGGCGGCGCTGCGCCCGCTCGGGGTCCTTGGCGAACAACTCCTGCAGCAGCGGCGTGTTCACCGGCCCCGGGCACAGCGCGTTCACCCGGATGCCCTCGCGGGCGAACTGCACGCCCAGCTCACGCGACATGGCCAGCACCCCGCCCTTGGACGCGGTGTAGGAGATCTGGCTGGTCGCCGAGCCCATCACGGCCACGAACGACGCGGTGTTGATGATCGAACCCTTGCCCTGCCGCCGCATGTACGGGATGGCGTGCTTGCAGCACAAATAGACCGAGGTGAGGTTGACCTCCTGGACCCGGCGCCAGGCGTCGATGCCGGTCTCCAGGATCGAGTCGTCGTCCGGCGGCGAGATGCCCGCGTTGTTGAACGCGATGTCCACGCTGCCGTAGGTGTCGAACGCGGCCTGGAACGCGCGGGCGACGTCGTCCTCGCTGGTCACGTCGGCGCGCACGAACAGCCCGCCGACCTCGTCGGCGGCCGCCGGACCGGTCGTCTCGTCCAGGTCCACGCACACGACGCGAGCGCCCTCCTCGGCGAACCGGCGCGCGGTGGCCAGGCCGATCCCGCTTCCGGCGCCGGTGATGACGGCGACCCGGTCCTGCAAACGCAGCATCGCTACTACTCCTCGGAAATGAAGACGTTCTTGATCTCGGTGAACGCGGACAGGGCGTCGGGCCCCAGCTCGCGGCCCAGGCCCGACTGCTTGAAACCGCCGAACGGGGTCCAGTAGCGGACGCTCGAATGCGAGTTGACGCTGAGGTTGCCCGCCTCGACCGCCCTGGCCACCCGCAGCGCCCGTCCGACGTCGCGGGTCCAGATGGACCCGCTCAGGCCGTACGGGGTGTCGTTGGCGATGCGCACGGCGTCCGCCTCGTCGTCGAACGGCACCACCGACACCACCGGCCCGAAGATCTCCTCGGTGAACGCCCGGTCGTCCGCCGAGCCGGGCGTCAGCACCGTCGGCGGGAACCAGAACCCCGGCCCCGGCGGGCACGTGCCCTGCAGGTGGGGCGGCTCGGTGACGAAGGAGGCGACCCGCTCCCGGTGCTCGGCGCTGATCAGCGGGCCCATCTCGGTGGCCTCGTCGCGGGGGTCGCCGACCCTGACACCCAGCACCGCCTCCCCGAACCGCGCCAGGAACTCCTCGTGGACCGAGCGCTCGACCAGGATCCGGGACCGCGCGCAGCAGTCCTGGCCCGCGTTGTCGAACACCGCGTACGGCGCGGTCGCCGCCGCTTTCTCCAGGTCGGCGTCGGCGAAGACCACGTTGGCGCTCTTGCCGCCCAGCTCCAGGGTGAGCCGCTTGATTTGCCCGGCGCAGGTGGCGGCGATCTCCTTGCCGACCTCGGTCGAGCCGGTGAACACGATCTTCGCCACGCCGGGGTGCCCGGCCAGCCGGGCGCCCGCCACCTCCCCGGCCCCCGGCAGGACCTGGAACACCCCCTCGGGCAGGCCGGCGGCCAGGGCGAGCTCGGCCACCCGCAGGGCGGTGAGCGGCGTCCACTCGGCGGGCTTGACGATCACGGTGTTGCCCGCGGCCAGCGCCGGGGCCAGCCCCCAGGTCATGATGACCATCGGGAAGTTCCACGGCACGATCACGCCGACGACGCCCAGCGGCTCCCTGAAGGTGACGTCCAGCCCGCCGGGCACCGGGATCTGCAGGCCGTGGTTGCGCTCGGGCGCCCCGGCGTAGAAGTCGAGCACGTCGGCGACGTTGCCCGCCTCCCAGCGGGCGTTGCCGATCGTGTGCCCGGAGTTGGCGACCTCCAGCAGGGCCAGTTCCTCGGCGTGCTCGCGCACCAGCGAGGCGAAACGGCGCAGCAGCCGGGCCCGGTCTCCCGGGCCGACGTTCCGCCACGTCGCGAAGGCCCGCCTGGCACGCTCCACGGCCCGGTCGGTCTCGGCGGCGTCCGCCATCTCGACCTCGGCGACGACCTCTTCCGTCGCCGGGTTGACGATCTTCACATTCACATCCGTTCGAATCCGCGGAAGAGCTCCCAGTCGGTCACCGCCGCGTCGAAGGCGGCCAGCTCGACCCGGGCGTTGTTCGCGTAGTGCGCCACGACGTCCGCGCCGAAGGCGGCCGTCGCGAACGCGGAGCCCTCCCAGAGCTCCAGCGCGTCCCGCAGCGTGGTCGGCACGGTCTCCGCGCCCGATGAGTAGGCGTTCCCCGTGAACGCCTCCTCAAGCGGCACCTCATTCTCGATGCCGTGCAGCCCGGCCGCGACGAGCGCCGAGACCGCGAGGTAGGGGTTGACGTCGCCGCCCGGCACCCGGTTCTCGATCCGCAGCGAGGGGCCGTGGCCGACCAGGCGCAGCGCGCACGTCCTGTTGTCCACGCCCCACTTGACCGCGGTGGGGGCGAAGCTGCCCGGCACGTACCGCTTGTAGGAGTTGATGTTGGGCGCGTACAGCAGGGTCAGCTCGCGCATCAGCGCGATCTGCCCGGCGATGAAGTGCTCTCCCGTCGCCGACAGCCCGTGCGGCCCGGAACCGGCCATCACCGGCTCTCCGCCCGCGTCCCTGAGCGAGATGTGGATGTGGCAGGAGTTGCCCTCGCGCTGGTTCGGCTTGGCCATGAAGGTGATCGCCATACCCTCCTGGGAGGCGATCTCCTTGGCGCCGTTCTTGTAGATCGAGTGGTTGTCGCAGCTGGACAGGGCCTCGCCGAAGCGGAAGGCGATCTCGTGCTGGCCGAGGTTGCACTCGCCCTTGGCCGACTCGACGTACATGCCCGCGCCCTCCATGCCGAGCCTGATCCTGCGCAGCAGCGGCTCGACCCTCGCGGTGCCGAGGAGGGAGTAGTCGACGTTGTAGAGGTTGGAAGGGGTGAGGTCGCGGTAGCCGCGGCGCCAGGCGTCCTCGTAGGTGTCGTCGAAGACGACGAACTCCAGCTCGGTCCCGACGAAGGCGCCCCAGCCGCGCTCGTCCAGCCGGGAGAGCTGCCGGCGCAGGATCTGGCGCGGCGAGGCGGTCACGTCGGAGCCGTCCTCCCAGACCAGGTCGGCCATCACCAGGGCCGTCCCCTCCTGCCACGGCACGCGGCGCAGGGTGGACATGTCGGGCTTCATGACGAAGTCGCCGTATCCGCGCTCCCACGACGACATGGCGTACCCGTCGACCGTGTTCATGTCGACGTCGACCGCGAGCAGGTAGTTGCAGCCCTCGGAGGCGTGCCGCAGCACCTCCTCCAGGAAGTAACGTCCCGACAGGCGCTTCCCCTGGAGACGGCCCTGCATGTCGACGACCGCCAGCAGCACGGTGTCGATCCGGCCCGCCCGCACCTCGTCGTGGAGCTCGGTGACGTCCACATGCCCTCCTCGTCGGGGTCCTATTGGGCTAGTGTCAGACCATTGACGTGTAGCGGGGGGAGCCTTGTCAAGGGCCGGAGGGGATAATTGGATGAGGTGTCGCGATTGACCGCCGTGCTGCGGCCGGTACGCGCGGGCAACGCGTTCGAGGAGACCGTGGAGCGCCTGCTCCAGGTCATCAAGCTGGGGCTGGTGGCCGAGAAACTGCCGCCCGAGCGGGAGCTCGCCACCCAGCTCGGCATCAGCAGGGTCACCCTGCGCGAGGCCATCCGCGAGCTGCAGGACGCCGGCTACCTGGAGGTGCGCCGCGGCCGGTACGGCGGCGCCTTCCTCACCTACACCCCGCCCCGCCCGCACCGGGGCGACCTGCGCAGGGCCGTGGCCGACATGGGCACCGACGACCTGTCCGACGCCCTCACCTTCAGGATGGCGGTCGAGTGCGGCGCGGCCCAGGTGCTCGCCACCACCCCGCTGACCCCCGAGCGGCGCGAGATCCTGCGGGAGAGGCTGCGCGAGGTCAACGCGGCCGGGCCCGACGACTACCGCCGCCTCGACACGGCCTTCCACCTGGCCATCGCCGAGCTGACCGGCTCCGCCCTGCTCGCCGGGGCCTGCGCCGACGCCAGGCTCCGGGTCACCGACCTGCTCAACGCCATCCCGGTGCTCCAGCGCAACATCGAGCACGCCGCGGTCCAGCACCAGGCGATCGTGACGGCGATCCTGGCCGGGGACCCGGAGGCCGCGCGCCGCGCCGTGGCCGAGCACCTCGAGGGGACCGCGGCGCTGCTGTGGGGGTTCCTCACCTGAGGCGTGGCGCGCCTCGTACGGGCGTCGGGGGCGTCTGGGCGGGCACCCGTGAAGATCTTCGCGGCTCCCGTGCCCGACGCGTGGCGCGTCCCTTACGGCCGGCCCGGAAAACCGCCGTGCCGCAGTGCCTCCCGTGCCTGCCGGGGGCCTCCCTCGCATAGCCTGGGGGGACGGTGGGGGATTTGTTCCGAGAGCGAATCATGGACACAGGACGGCTGCCGCTGTTCTGTTTCTTCGTCGCGCTGATCGTCGTCTTCCTGCTCACCAGGATCAACGTCCGGCTCATCCGCGCCAAGATCGGCTGGTTCGGCAACGTCAACGTGGGTGAGATGCACATCCACCACGTGGTCTTCGGCGTGGTGCTGACCCTGCTCGGCGGGGTGTCGGGCCTGATCGTCTCGGGGGTGTCCGAGGGCTGGTACGCGGTGACGGCGGCCGTCTTCGGCGCCGGGGCCGCCCTGATCCTGGACGAGTTCGCGCTGATCCTGCACCTGCACGACGTCTACTGGGAGGAGGAGGGGCGCGCGTCGGTCGACGCCGTGTTCATCGCCGTCGTGGTCACCGCGCTGCTCCTGCTCGGCCTGCGCCCCCTGGGCTGGGAGGACTACGACACCGAGCCCCGGGGCACGTTGCTCACGGTCGGCTTCATCGTCACCAACCTCGCGCTCGCCGTGATCACGCTGCTCAAGGGCAAGATCTGGACGGGTCTCGCCGGGCTGTTCGTGCCGATTCTCCTGGTGCCCGGCGCGATACGCCTGGCCCGCCCGGGATCGCCCTGGGCCCACTGGTTCTTCGCGCCCGACTCCCGGCGCCCGCAGCCCCGCAAGATGGCGAGGGCCGAGGGCCGTGAGGAGCGCTGGCGCCGCCCGGTGATCCGCGGCAAGATCGCCTTCCAGGAGTTCCTCTCAGGCCGCCACGACCTCCCCTCCACCCGCCGCCGTTCCCGCCGCTGAGCCCGCGCGCCCCGCGCGTCCCGTGGACCTCGGCCGAACGGCGGGCATACTGGAAGGCGTGAGTACGCTTCCGTCCCGCTGGGACGGCGTGGAGCAGCGCGTCCCCGAATCGCTGGCCGATCTACGCGGCCCGGCGACGGGGACGGTCGCCCTGCCCGTGCACCTCGGCTGGTCCGGCCTCACCGAGTACGACCTGGTGAACCCGCTGCTGCGGATGAGCCTCTACCGTACGATCATCACCGGCGGCGGCCGGTCCGACGCCGAGTCGTACCTGAACGCCGAGCTCCTCGTGGCCGACTGGCCGACCCTGCGCCGGGGCATCGGGCCGAGCTACCGGAGGGCCTGGGAGACCAAGATCGCAGCCTTGGGCTGGCGGCACGACACCGGACCGGGCGCCGGAGCGGGGGCCCTGACGCCGGGGTGGGAGCGGTGATCCTGCCTCCCTTCCAGCAGCGGATGCTGGAGGCCGCGCTGCCCGCCTGCACCCGGTTCGGGCTGGTCCTGGCGGGCGGGTACGCGATGAACGCCCACGGCTTCACCGAACGCCCGAGCAACGACCTCGACTTCGCGACCGCCGCCGAGACGCCGCTGCCCGAGGTCGCGGAGGGGATGGCCGAGGCGTTCAGGGAGGCCGGGCTGGAGGTCACCCTGACGGAGGTGACGCCCCGGATGGGCCGCCTCGTGGTCAGCGACCCGGTGACCGAGCAGAGCTGCGAGTTCGACCTGCTCAGGGAGGCGTTCCAGCAGCAGCCCGTGATCGTCGGCGACGTCTCCGTCGTCTCCCTGGACGACGCGGTCGGCCTGAAGATGCGGGCCCTGCACGAGCGCAGCCTCGCCCGCGACGTCATCGACATCGCCTCGGTCTCCCACCTGTACGGCTTCCGCGAGCTCGAACACCTCGCCCGCCTGCACAACGAGGAGTTCGAGCTGGCCGAGCTGGTGATGCGGCTGGAGTTCGTCGACCTGATCGCCGACGAGGACTTCGAGGCCTACGGCGTGAACGGCGAGCAGATCATGGAGATCCGCCGCTTCGCCTGCGCCTGGGTGGAGGACATCGGCCTGCGCCGCGCCGAGGAGGGCGACGTCGACTACGACGACGTCCCCGACCCCGACTGAGAAGGCCGAAGCCGGAAGGCCGCAGGGACTGCGGGGATCCAAGGGAGACGGGAAAGCTTCCGGGACGCATGTTCGGCCGACTGCCGGGCAGTCGACGGTCCTCTCTGCTGAAGGGTGCTGATCATGGGTCTCATGGAGAAGCTCAACCTGCGTGAAATGAAGGCCAAGGCCAAGCTGAAGCTGGCCGGACGGACGGGCAACCGCCGGATGGTGGCCGAGGCCAGGACCGAGCAGGCCGAGGCGAAGCTTCTGAAGACCCAGGACGAGATCCTGGACACCGTCGCCGAGCTGCGCAAGGAGTACGGCGCCCGCCGCCGCTGACTCCCATCCCGCCGCACCGAATGCCGGTGTCCCGCCGATGGGCTCCCTCGGGAGCCGACTCCGGATCGGCGGGACACCGGCACGCGGCGGCCCGCTCCGACGGGATCCGCGAGGATACCTCGGGCGGGACACCGCCATGAGGCGGATGTCCGGGAACGGGCATGGCAGGGCGTTTGCTCGCCGGGCACTCAGCTTGCTCGCCGGGCGCTCAGAGTGATCCCGTGAGGCCCCGCAGGGCCAGCCCCAGGCCGAGCAGGACGACGAGGGCCGCGGTGCCGACCGGGGCGAAGGCCGAGACGCGGGCCGCGAGGCCGCCGCCCGCCGTGGCCAGGCGGTCCAGCCGCCCGGTGAGCCTGACCAGGAGCAGCCCGGTGACGGTGAGCGTCCCCGCCATCCCCACGCCGTAGGCCAGGACCAGCGCGATCCCGAACCAGGTGCGGCCGAGCGCGATCGCCCCGAGCAGGACGACGAGCGCCGACGGGCTGGGCACGAGCCCTCCGGCCACCCCCATGCCCACGAGCCCGCCCTTCGAGGGGGCCGCCTTCCGGGAATCGGCAGGGGCCGCTCCCTCGTCCCGCGCCTCCACCCCGCCGGTACGCGACCGCACGGCCTCCTCGTCGCCGTCGGTCTCCTCCCGCTCCAGCAGCGCCACGGTACGGCCCGCCCCGGCAAGCCGCCCGTGGCCATGCCCATGACCGAAGTGCCCATGCCCATGCCCATGCCCGTGGCCGTGGCCGTGACCGAAGGCCGGGGGCTCGCCGGTGCGGTAGGCGCGCCAGGCGGACAGCAGCAGGCGGACGCCCACGGCGAGGATCAGCAGGCCGCTGGCCAGGCCGAGCCAGGCCAGGACCCCCTCCCCGGTGAGGACGGAGAAGGCGCTCAGCAGGAGGCCGACCACGATGACGCCCAGGGTGTGGGTGGCGGTCACCGTGGCACCGACGATCAGCGCGTCGCGGGGGCGGCCCCTCCTGCCCGCGAGGTAGGCGGCCATGACGGTCTTGCCGTGGCCGGGGATGAGGGCGTGCCCGGCGCCCAGGACCGTGGCCAGCAGGACGGCGAGCAGTCCCAGCGGCAGGGTCGGCGAGTCGGTGCCGACCAGGCCGACGAACGTGCGGTCGAGCGCGGCCAGCGCGTCGGCGATCGGCCCGTCGGGTACGAGCGGGAGCGTGACCGCCACCGATCCGGCCCCGGGGGCCACGCCCAGTTCGGCGGCGCGCTGGTCGGGCGGGCTGGACAGCAGGCCGTCCGGGTAGGCCCGCAGTTCCTCGCTGACGCTGGTGCCGGGCACGGACGACCGCGCCAGCCGCACCCCTCCCGCGGCCACGGCCGTGATCTCCCGCCAGCCGATCCGGTCGGCGAGGTACCCGTCGCCGAACGAGATCGTCCCGGCCCCCTGGAGAGGGGTGGCGACGGCTGAGAGGCGGCAGGTCAGGCGGGTGGTCTCCAGGCCGCCCTGGCCGGGCTCGTAGGTGAAGGAGCTCCCGGCGACGCGCCAGGGCGTCGCGGCCCCGTTCACCGCCAGGCGTTGCGCGGCGGCGAGTTCGGCGCAGCGGGCGGTGCCGTACGCCGACCGTTCGGAGTCCGAGACCGTGCCCGAGCGGTCGGTGTCCACCGAGGGACGCGCCTGGAGGGTGGGCAGCTCGGCACTGTCCACCACCGCCAGGTTCTCCACCAGGTTCCGGCCGATCCGCAGGCCGTTGTAGTGGTTGACGGTGAAGTTGCCCAGCGGGTGCGCGACCCGCGCGCCGGTCACGGTGACCACGCCGCGCGCGGTGGTGGTGGCCGCGCCGAGTACGGCGGTCGCCGTGCTGGGCGCGGTCACCGTGGCTGTGCCGGACGCGGACGCGGACGCGGTGGTGGTGGCGGTGGCGCTGGTGGTGGCGGCTGCCGGGGGCGCGAGGACGGTGAGCGCGCACACCGCCCCCGTCACCATCGCGCCCGTCACCAACAAGACCGCCCTCGCCACGGCCGTCCTCGCCACGACTGTCCTCGCCACGGCCGTCCTCACCATGACTGTCCTCGCCACGGCCGTCCTCACCACGGCTGTCCTTGCCGTGACCGCTCTCACCAGGAAGGGCGCGCCGAGCAACGCACGCGACGCCTTCACCGGTCGCGACGGCCCCGGCGTCCTCACGAGGCTCGGCGTTGTCGTTGGTTTCTGGACCTCTGGGAGCTTCATGACAACCTCGCGAGGGCGGGCAGGCCGGGAGAGAAGGAGGGGTTGGCCGCGCGGGCGCGGGCGGCGGAGCGCCTCGCCTCTCCGGCCATGCCGAGGGCGCGTTCGATCTCCGCGCGGTGGTGCAGCGGCAGGGCGTTGCGCCAGCCGGTGGCGGTGGCCCTCCTCGCGTACGGCAGGGCCTCGCGGCTGCGGCCGTCGCGGTGCAGGGCCCAGGCCAGGGCGTCGGCGGCGACCACGTTCGGGTTGCGGGCGTACTCGGCCCGCGCGTGCGTGACGGCCAGTGCGGGGGAGCCGTGGTCGGCCTCGTACTCGGCCCAGGTCAGGTCGTCCCACACCCCGGCCTCCCGCATCAGGTCCCGCTGCGCCCGCAGCAGGGTCCACTGCTCGGAGGGGTCCCCGCCCGCGGCGGCCAGCACCTCGGCGTACTCGACCACGTACTGGGCCAGGGGCAGCCGGGCGACCACGACGGCGTAGCGGTCGATCGCCTCGGCGGTGCGCCCGTCGAGCGCGGCGGCCCTGGCGCTTCCCGCGAGGGCGGGGACGAAGCCGGGCGAGGCCTCCAGCGCGAGCCGGTACTGCTCGGCGGCGCCGCGCGGGTCACCGGAGTGCAGGGCCAGCTCGCCCAGGTAGTGGCGGCAGTAGGCGACGTCGGCGGGGGAGAAGGCGTCGGAGAGCGCGTGTTCCAGCATGCGGCGGGCCGTCGCGCGGTCGCCCCTGAGCTCGGCGTCGTAGGAGGCGCGGGTGAAGGCGGCGACGCCGGGGCGCAGCTCCATCATCCTGTCGACGGCCCGCCTGGCCTCCCCGTACCGGCCGAGCTGGGTGTAGGCGTCGGCCAGCACCGCGTGGGCGTCCAGGCCGTAGGGGTTGGCGGCGACCGAGGAGCGGGCCAGCCGTACGGCCTCGGCGAACTCGTGGCGCCCGGCGGCGAGCGCGGCCAGGCCCGTGAGCACCTCCGGGTCGCCGGGGCTCAGCGCGGCGGCCCTGGCCAGCGCATGCGCGGCGCGCGGGTAGGAGGACGGGTCGGCGGTGACGCGCGCCTGCTGGACGTAGGCCGCGCCGAGCCGCGCCCAGGCGTGGTGGTCGGCGGGCAGCCGCCGGAGCCGGTCGGTCAGCGCCCTGATCGCGCCGTCGAGGGAGACGGCGGAGACGGGCGTCTCGGTGAGCTCCACCCGGGCCGCGGCGGCGGGCACGGGAGCGGGGGCGGGCCGGTCGCCGGGGATCAGCGCCGCCCCGAGGGTCAGCGCCGCGGCGAGGCCCAGCACGGTCGCGGCCGTACGGGTTTTCGCGGAAGTCTTCATGGTCAGCACCCCTCTGGTCGGCGCGGGAGCGCGCGGGCGCGGGACCCGGGAGAACCGGGCCCCGCGCCCTCGCGGTCAGTTCGCGTTCACCGACGTGTTGCCCGGCAGCGGGATGTACGGGAACACGGTGCCGGACGGCTTGTCGTTGGCGTCCACCTTGTCGCCCGCGGCCAGCGCGTCGACGAGCTTGCCGGTCCGCGCGGCGCCCGCCATCGCCTGCAGGGCGATGTCGATCACGTCGTCGCCGAGGCGGCGGCCGTTCGGGAAGCCCTGCGGGTCACCGGCGAGCACGCCGAGCCTGTTCGGGGTCGCCGCGGGCGGGATCGCCATGTTCAGCCGCAGCATCTCCGACGGGCGCAGCTTCCCGGCGTCCTTGTTGAGGCTCTGCGAGTTGAGGTCGGCCTTGATCGGGCCGTTCTCCTTGGCGATGCCGGTGAGGAAGATCTCGACCAGGTCGGTGCGGGGCGTCTTCGGCGCCTGGAGGCCGTAGACGGCCTCCAGGAGCTTGGGCACCTCCGGCTCGGTGACGCGCTTGACGACGGCGGGGACCCCGGCGTCCTGGTCCGGCGGCAGGGCGTTGAAGGCGTCCTTCAGCCCGGCCGGGACCACGACCTCGTTCACCAGCGGCTGGCCCAGGCGGGAGACCTGGACGAAGCCCTTCGGGCTCCACTTGTCGACGGTGGACCAGACGCCGACGACGGGGTTGCGCTTCGGGTCGCCGCGCAGCGCGATCTCGTCCTTGGGCAGCTGCAGGGCCAGGCTGTGCACGTTGTAACCCTTGAGCGTGTCCTGGCCGACCTCGGACAGGTCGCCGCCGTACAGCAGGTCGAAGACCCGCAGGTCGGCGAAGAACGCCTCGTCCGACTGGCCGGCGAAGACGCTGCCCCCGCCGGGCAGCTTCTTGACGGCCTGGGCGCGCAGCTTGCCGTAGTCGGGTACGGAGGCCGGGCCGGTGTTGCTCGGCGCCACCACGCCGTTCGCGACCAGGGTCCTGGTGCCGTGGGCGGTGCTCCTGGTGAGCTTGTAGCGCTGCCTGAACAACAGGTTCTTGTCGTTCAGCGAGGTGACGGGGCCGTTGTTGTACAGGAAGGTGCCGTTGCCGCGCCGGTCCTCGTTGCGGAACGTCCACTGGTAGACGACGTCGGGCCTCGCGTCGCCGTCACTGTCGATCTTGATGTTGTAGCGGGAGTTGGTGTCGAACTGGTAGAAGTTCGGCCCGCCGTTCGGCTCCTCGAACGGGATGAAGTTGGCCAGCAGCGTGACGGTGTCGGGCTTGTCGGGGCTGACGAACGCGTACACGTCGGTGTTGTCGTTGCGGGGGTCACCCGCGATCATCGGCGCCTCGCGGTGCGAGGAGGCGATGCCGGTCTCGGCTCTGAGCAGGGCGAACGAGGAAAGCGAGGCCGCGGCCAGCGCCCCTGCGACACCCATGCCGACCAGGGCGCGCCGGTTGGTCCGGAGCTCCATGTCAGTTGGTCCTTTCGGCCGCCGGTCACGGTGTGACCGGCCGTGGGTACGGGGATGGGAGAGGGATCCGGCCGGGTTCCTCGCTCCCCATTCGCCGCCGCGCGCTCCCCGGATTGGCGCCGGACGGGGTGATTTCCCGTCACTTTTCCGGCCGTCTTTCCGGCCTGGTCCTCTACGGGTTTCCGGCCCTTCACGCCCGCTGCCCGCCGGTTCTCCGCGGCCCCGCTCGTTCGCCGGATCCGGCTTCCACTCCCCGCGCGCCCCCTTCGAGGCAACCTGGGTTGACACCGATGATGATGTCAACTTATGTTGACGTCATCGACTTTCGTCTTCAAAACAGGGCGAGACGCCCGAGACGGGCTCGTGCGCGGTAGACAGGAAAAGCGGCCGGAGGCCGATCACGTCGTTTCCGAAGGGGGACACATTGCCGGGGGTCACATTGCCGGACGACAGGGTGCCGGGGAGCCCGGAGGAGACCGGGCCCGACGCGGGGCCGGGTAAGCCAGGGGCGGAGGAAACGGCGGGGCCCGGGATCGCGTCCTGGCGGTTGCTGGCCGCGTACATACGGCCCCACCGCGGGGCCCTGCTGCTGGGCGGGACGCTCAGCCTCGTCGGCTCGCTGGCCGGGCTGGCGATGCCGCTCCTGGCCAAGACCGTCATCGACGCCTTCGGCGAGCAGCGCTCCCTGCTCGGCCCGGTGCTCGGCCTGACCGCCGCCGTGCTCCTGGGTGCGGTCATCGGCGCGCTGGGCAGCTACGTGCTGGAGCGGATGGGCGAGGGCATCGTCTTCTCCGCCCGCCGCTCCCTGGTCGACCGGATGCTGCGGCTGCGGGTGTCCGAGGTCGACCGGCTCAAGCCGGGTGATTTGATGTCGCGGGTCACCTCCGACACGACGCTGCTGCGGGCGGTGTTCACCAACGGCGTGGTCGAGACGGTCAGCTCGCTGTTCATGCTCGTGGGCGCGGTGGTGATGATGGCGGTCATCGACGGGTTCCTGCTGCTCATCACGCTCGGGGTGCTGGTCGTGGTCGGCGGGTTCGTCAGCCTGATCATGCCCCGCATCCAGCGTGCCTCGATGCAGGCGCAGGTCGCGGTCGGCGAGATGGGCGCGGTCCTCGACCGGGTGCTCCAGGCGTTCCGTACGGTCAAGGCGAGCGGTGCCGAGGAGCGGGAGATCGCCGCGGTGGGCGAGGCGGCCCGCGAGGCGCGCGACCGGGGGGTCGCCGTCGCCTGGCTGACCTCGATCGCCGGTGTCTCGGCGTGGGTGTCCGCGCAGCTGGCCTTCGTGGCCGTGCTCGGGGTGGGCGGCGCGCGGGTCTCCTCGGGCTCGCTGGAGGTCTCCTCGCTGATCGCCTTCCTGCTGTACCTGTTCTACCTGGTCGCCCCCATCGGCCAGCTGGTCAACGGCTTCACGCAGGTGCAGAACGGCCTGGCCGCGGTGAAGCGGATCCGCGAGATCGAGGAGCTGCCCGCCGAGGAGGCCGACGGCGCGGCGTACGAGGTCGGCAGGGTCCCGGCCGGGGTCGTCTTCGAGGGCGTCGCCTTCCGCTACGGCGACGACAGGCCGGTCGTCCACGAGGACGTCTCCTTCGAGGTGCCCGCGGGCGGTCTGACCGCCCTGGTGGGGCCCTCCGGGGCGGGCAAGTCCACGATCTTCGCCCTGCTGGAGCGGTTCTACGAGCGGAAGGCGGGCAGGATCGCGATCGACGGCCGCGACATCACGGACTGGCCGCTCGCCGAGCTGCGCGCCTGTCTCGGCTACGTCGAGCAGGACGCGCCGGTGCTGGACGGCACGCTCAGGGAGAACCTCGTCTTCGCCGCGCCGGGCGTGGAGGAGGCCGACATCTGGCGGGTGCTCGCCCGCACCCGCCTGGAGGACCTGGTCTCCCGGCTCCCGGAGGGGCTGGAGACCCGGGTCGGCCATCGGGGGATCATGCTCTCCGGCGGCGAGCGCCAGCGGGTCGCCATCGCCCGCGCCCTGCTGCGCAGCCCCCGGCTGCTGCTGCTCGACGAGGCCACCTCCCAGCTCGACGCGGTCAACGAGCTGCGGCTCCGCGAGGTGATCGCGGAGGTGGCGGCGGAGACGACCGTGCTGGTGATCGCCCACCGCCTCTCCACCGTGGCGGGGGCCGACCGGATCGTGGTGATGGAGGCGGGCCGGGTGCGGGCCGTGGGCACCCACGAGGAGCTGCTCGCCGACGACGCCCTCTACCGTGAGCTGGCCGCGACCCAGTTCCTGCTGCCCACCTAAACCTGCGCTCACTGGCTCGGTTGTGTAAATTCATATCGCCCATAAAGGAATATTTCGGACACTGGGCCGAGGGGTTGATTCGCCGTCCGGTGAATCGGGCATCCCCGCCTGTGCGGAGCCTCTCCTTCGCATCGGGGCGCCCATCGGGCGCTCGCCGCATTCGATCACCCGGTCCCGTCCGTGCGGGACGAGGTCCGGGCGTGAGGATCGTTACGGCCATCACCGGGGGTGTCGCGGGCGTGCCGCTCGCGACACCCCCCTTTCCGGGTTGACCTGTAGCCTCCGGGTGACCAAATATGAATACGTTCATTCATTCCTGAGGGGGAGGTCGGGCATGTCCGGCAGCCGGATCGTGCGCGCGCCGCGCGGTACCACGCTCACCGCCAAGGGGTGGCCGCAGGAGGCGGCGCTCCGCATGATCCAGAACAATCTCGATCCCGAGGTCGCCGAGCATCCGGAACAGCTCGTCGTCTACGGCGGCTCGGGCAAGGCCGCCCGTGACTGGCGCTCCTTCGACGCGATCACCCGTACCCTGACCACGCTGGAGGGCGACGAGACGCTGCTGGTGCAGTCGGGCCGCCCCGTCGGGGTCTTCCGTACCCACGAGTGGGCCCCCCGGGTGCTCATCGCCAACTCCAACCTGGTGCCCGACTGGGCCAACTGGGAGGAGTTCCGGCGCCTGGAGGCCGCCGGGCTGACCATGTACGGGCAGATGACGGCCGGTTCCTGGATCTACATCGGCACCCAGGGCATCCTGCAGGGCACCTACGAGACCTTCGGGGCCGTGGCCGCCAAGAGGTTCGGCGGGAGCCTCGCCGGGACGATCACGCTGACCGCCGGGCTCGGCGGCATGGGTGGCGCCCAGCCGCTGGCCGTGACCATGAACGGCGGCGTGGTGATCTGCGTCGACTGCGACCCCAGGTCGATCGACCGGCGGATCGAGCACCGCTACCTGGACGTCCGCGCCGCCGACCTCGACGAGGCGCTGCGCCTGGCGTACGAGGCCCGCGACCAGCGCAGGCCGCTGAGCGTCGGGGTCGAGGGCAACGCGGCCGAGGTCGTGCCCGAGCTGCTGCGCAGGGGTGCCGAGATCGACGTCGTCACCGACCAGACCTCCGCCCACGACCCGCTGATGTACCTGCCGGTCGGCGTGGCCTTCGAGGACATGGCCGACGAGCGCGAGAAGGACCCGGCGGGCTTCACCCGCAGGGCCCGCGAGTCCATGGCCGCCCACGTGGAGGCGATGGTCGGTTTCCAGGACGCCGGGGCCGAGGTCTTCGACTACGGCAACTCGATCCGGGGCGAGGCGCAGCTGGCGGGCTACACCCGCGCGTTCGACTTCCCCGGCTTCGTGCCCGCCTACATCCGGCCGCTGTTCTCCGAGGGCAAGGGCCCGTTCCGCTGGGCCGCGCTGTCCGGGTCCGCCTCCGACATCGCCAAGACCGACCGCGCGATCCTGGAGCTGTTCCCCGACAACGAGCCGCTCGCCAGGTGGATCCGGCTGGCCGGGGAGAAGGTCCACTTCCAGGGGCTGCCCGCCCGCATCTGCTGGCTCGGGTACGGCGAGCGCCACCTGGCCGGGGAGCGCTTCAACGACATGGTGGCCTCGGGGGAGATCGAGGCCCCGCTGGTGATCGGCCGCGACCACCTCGACTGCGGCAGCGTCGCGAGCCCGTACCGGGAGACCGAGGGCATGGCCGACGGCTCCGACGCGATCGCCGACTGGCCGCTGCTGAACGCCATGCTCAACGTCGCCTCCGGCGCCGCGTGGGTCTCCATCCACCACGGCGGCGGCGTCGGCATCGGCCGTTCCATCCACGCCGGCCAGGTCACCGTGGCCGACGGCACCGCGCTCAGTGCCGAGAAGCTCAACCGGGTCCTCACCAACGACCCGGGCACGGGCGTCATCCGCCACGTCGACGCCGGGTACGACGAGGCCGTCACCGTGGCCGAGGAGCGAGGCGTGCGCATCCCGATGCGCGAGTCCTGACGGGGCTCGCGCCGCGCCCGGGGCTCGCGCCGCGCCCGGGGCTCGCGCCGCGCCCGGGACGCGCGCCGTGACCGGGGCTCGCGGGTCCCGATCGGCCTGTCGCCGGCCGGGTCCTGCGAGTTCCGGTCGGCCCGCCACCGATCGGGGAGCGCGCCCCCCGATCGGCCCCGTCGTCGGCCGGGTCCTGCGAGTTCCGATCGGCCCGCCGTCGGCCGGGGACCCGCGAGTCCTGGTCGTGATGTGTGTCATGACCAAGAATGCATGTCTTTCGAGTGGTTCGACCGGTTCGGTCGGGCGTCGATTCACCTGCCGCGCCCGATTCCGGGGCGTGAATCCTCCGGGCGCCGCTCACTCCCTCCCGTCCGGGTGTAGGAACGACATCGGGGCGGGACGGGGAGGGGAATGCTCGTGGGGCTTCGAGCGGTTGGAGGGGGCGTGGGTGACGGACTCGATCGGCTTCTGGAGGGGCGGCGGCTGTCGCCCGTGCAGCGGCGGATCGCGCGCTACCTGGGAGACCACCTCTCCGAGGCCGTCTTCCTGTCCAGCGTGGAGCTGGCCGACCGGGCCGGGGTGAGCCAGCCGTCGGTGACGAGGTTCGCGGTGGTGCTCGGTTTCGCGGGATACCCCGAGCTCAGGCAGGCGCTGCGGCCCCTGGTCGTGGGCGGCAGGAAGCCGTCGCGGGCCAACGACCTGCAGACCGCGATCGACGTGGAGATCGACAACCTGCGGAGCGTGCGCGAGGCGCTGAGCGACCCCTCCGACCTGTCGGAGCTGGGCGCCAGCCTGGCGGGGTGCGAGCCCCTGCCGGTGCTGGGCCTGCGGGTGTCGAGCGGGCTGGCCACCACGTTCGCCTACTTCGCGCGCCGGATCCACCCCGACGTCCGCCTGCTGACCCACGGCGGCTCGGAGCTGGCCGACGGCCTGTACGCCGCGCGCCGGGCGGGAGCGGGCTGGCTGGTCGCGGTGATCCTGCCCCGCTACCCCGCGGAGGCCGTGCAGGCTCTGCGCGGCGCCCGCGACCTCGGCCTGCGTACGGCGGTGATCACCGATCGGCGGGACGCGCCCTTCGAGGCCGACGTGGTGCTGACCGCCCCCGTCGGCGAGCGGCTGGTCTTCGACTCGCACGCGGCGCCGCTGGCCCTGGCCATGGTGCTGGTGGAGGCCATGGCCGACGCGGCGCCGCTGCGCACGCAGGCCCGGCTGGAGGAGTACGAACGGATGACCGACCAGGCCGGGGTCTTCACCGAGCAGCTCGACTGACGGCGCGAGAGCCCCACCGCGCGCCGTGAGAGGCGCCGTCGCGGGATCGAGGCGTCATCGGGTCACCCGAGGGTCCACCGGACCTATCCGGCGAGGCGCCTCATCGAGGTGACCGACCAGCGCAGGCTGATCGCCGACAGGGCCAGGACGAGGCCGAAGGCCAGCGGGATCGAGCCGTCGGAGAAGTCGCCGTCGAACAGCGCCCGGCCGGCCTCGACCGCGTGGTAGAGCGGGTTGAACTGCGCGACCGCCCGCATCCAGTCGGGGGCCAGCGACATGGGCAGCATGATGCCGGTGAGCAGGATCAGCGGCATCGCGAGGAACTGCATGGTCTGCGACATGCCGTTCTCGTCGCGAAGCGCCAGCGCCATGCCGTACGACAGGCCGGAGGCGAGCAGCCCGGTGGCGGCCATCAGCACCAGCATGAGCGCCAGCCCCGGCAGGCTGACCCGCATGCCCATCAGCGTGGCCAGCGCGATCACCAGCAGGGCCTGGACGACCAGCACGATCACGTCGCGCAGGGGGCGGCCCAGCACGATCGCGGGCCGCCAGACGGCGCTGACCGCGAGGGCGTTCTCGCGATGACGCTGGAGCGCCCCGGGCCGGAGACGTTCCGCCCCGAGTAGGGTGATCGTCATGCCCGCACGCCCCACCGCGCTGGTCACCGGCGCCTCCCGGGGGATCGGGGCCGCGATCGCCCGCGCCCTGGCCCCCACACACGACCTGCTGCTCGGCGGCCGCGACACCGAGGCGCTGGCCGAGGTGGTCTCCGGCCTGCCCGGCGCCTCGGCGCGGCCCTGGCCGGTGGAGCTCACCGCCGTCACGGAGGCCGACGTCGCCGGCGTCGACCGGCTCGACGTGCTGGTGCACAGCGCGGGCGTGGTGACCCTGGGACGGGTCGAGGAGACCCCCGCCGAGGTGTGGCGGCGCACGATGGAGATCAACGTGATCGCGGTGGCCGAGCTGACCCGGCTGCTGCTGCCCGCGCTCCGCGCGGCGCGCGGCCACGTGCTCCTGATCAACTCCGGGGCGGGGCAGCGGGCCAACCCGAACTGGGTCTCCTACGCGGCCAGCAAGTACGCCCTGCGCGCCTTCGCCGACGGGCTCCGCCTGGAGGAACCCGGGCTCCAGGTCACCACGATCTACCCGGGGCGGGTCGCCACCGACATGCAGCGCGGGGTACGGGCCCAGGAGGGCGGTCCCTACCGGCCGGAGGACCACCTCGACCCCGACTCGGTGGCCCGGCTGGCGGTGACGGCCCTGACCGCGTCCCCCGACGCGCACATCACCGAGATCACAGTCCGTCCCGCCTCCGGCCCCCCGAACTGAGGGCGGGGCCGGTCCCGTGGCGCCGCCCCCGCGCGAGAGCCCTGAAGGTGCGGCGGGAGCGGACCGTGGCGGAGCCTGAGGATGCGGCGGGAACGGACACGTGGCGGAGCCTGAAGACAGGGCGGGAGCGGACACGTGCGGAGCCGAAGGTGCGGCGGGCTCGCCAATGAATGGACTCATTCACATAATGGGAGGGTGTTCGACGAGATGTGGGGTGCCATAGAGCACCTCGGACGTGACGGCCGGACCCACGGCTACCTGCGAGACGCGTGGTCGCCCGCGGACCTGGAACTCCGGCGGTGGTTCGGGCAGGAGGCCGCCAGGCGCGGCCTCGACCTGAGGGAGGATCGCAACGGCAACCTGTGGGCCTGGTGGGGTGATCCGTCCGTCAGGCCCGGCGTGGTCACCGGCAGCCACCTCGACTCGGTGCGCCAGGGCGGCGCCTTCGACGGCCCCCTCGGCGTCGTGTCGGCCTTCGCCGCCCTCGACCTGCTGCGGGCCAGGGACTTCCGGCCCGAACGCCCCCTGGGGATCGCCTGCTTCACCGACGAGGAGGGCGCCAGGTTCGGCGTGCCGTGCGTCGGCTCCCGCCTCCTGACCGGCATCCTCGACCCCGACAGGGCGCGCGGCCTGAAGGACGACGAGGGCGACTCGCTGGCCGAGGTGCTGCGCGGGGCCGGGCGCGACCCCGGCGCGCTGGGCCGGGACGAGGAGACCCTGCGGCACATCGGCGTCTTCGTCGAGCTCCACGTCGAGCAGGGGCAGGACCTGGTCCACCGGGACGCCCGGGTCGGCGTCGCCTCGGCCATCTGGCCGCACGGCCGCTGGAGGTTCGACTTCCACGGCCAGGCCAACCACGCGGGCACCACCCGGCTGGCCGACCGCGACGACCCGATGCTGCCCTTCGCCCGTACCGTCCTGCACGCCCGCCAGGCCGCCGAGCGCAACGGCGTGCTCGCCACCTTCGGCAGGACGCGCGTGTCGCCCAACAACGCCAACGCCGTCCCCGGCCTGGTCAGCGCCTGGCTGGACGCCAGGGGCGGCGACGAGGACGCGGTCAGGGACCTGGTCGAGGAGCTGATCGACTTCTCCGGTGCCGAGGTGACCGTCGAGTCGTGGACCCCGGTCGTCGACTTCGACGCGGTCCTGCGGGAACGGGTCGCGGCCGCGGCCGGGGGCGGGGTCGGGAGCGCGCCCGTCCTGCCGACCGGCGCCGGGCACGACGCGGGAATCCTGGCGTCCGCGGGTGTGCCCAGCGCGATGGTGTTCGTCCGCAATCCGACGGGCATCTCTCATTCTCCGGAGGAACACGCGGACCGGGCCGACTGCCACGCCGGGGTCACCGCCCTCGCCGCCGTTGTGGAGGAGCTGTGCGGGAACTGAGCTACTGGTGCGAACTGGCCTGGCTGCCACCGGGAGAGGCCGTCGCGGGGGTGCTCGTCACGATCAGGGACACCCTGATCGCCGAGGTCGCCACCGGCGTGGCGACCCCGCCGGGCGGAGCCGTCCGGCTGGCCGGGCTGACCCTTCCAGGGCTGGCCAACGCGCACTCCCACGCCTTCCACCGCGCCCTGCGCGGGGTGACGCAACGCGAGAAGGGCAGCTTCTGGACCTGGCGCGAGCGGATGTACGGCCTGGCGGGCACGCTCGACCCCGACTCCTACCTCAGGCTCGCCAGGGCCGCGTTCGCCGAGATGGCGCTGGCCGGGATCACCTGCGTGGGGGAGTTCCACTACCTGCACCACGGGCCCGACGGCAGGCCGTACGACGACCCGAACGCCATGGGGCACGCGCTCGTCCAGGCCGCGCGGGAGGCGGGGCTGCGCATCGCGCTGCTGGACGCCTGCTACCTGACCGGCGGCGTCGGCACCCCGCTGACCGGCGTGCAGCGGCGGTTCGGCGACCGGGACGCCGACGGGTGGGCCGCGCGGGCCGAGGCGCTCGCGGCCGGCTACCGGGGCGAGCCGGACGTGGAGATCGGCGTGGCCGTGCACTCGGTCCGCGCGGTCAGGGCCGAGCACATCCCGGTGGTCGCCGAGTTCTCCCGGCACCACGCGGTCCCGCTGCACGCCCACGTCTCCGAGCAGCGCGCGGAGAACGAGGCCTGCGTGGAGGCCTACGCCGCGACCCCGGTCCAGCTGCTGGAGACGCACGGCGCGCTCGGTCCCCGCTCGACCGCCGTACACGCCACGCACCTGTCGGACGTGGACGTCGCGCTGCTCGGCACCTCGGGCACGCGCGTATGCATGTGCCCGACGACCGAGCGCGACCTCGCCGACGGCATCGGCCCGGCCAGGAGGCTGTTCGAGGCGGGCGCGCCCATCACGCTCGGCTCGGACAGCCACGCGGTCGTCGACCTGTTCGAGGAGGCCCGCGCGGTCGAGCTGGACGAGCGGCTGGCCACCGAGCGGCGCGGCCACTGGTCGGCCGCCGAACTCCTGAACGCCGCCACCGCCGCCGGGCACGACTCGCTCGGCTTCGCCTGCGCGGGCATGCTCGTCCCCGGCGCGTGGGCGGACCTGGTGTCGGTGCGCCTCGACTCGGTCCGCACGGCCGGGGCCGCCCCGGAGCACGTGGCCGAGACCGTGGTCTTCGCCGCCACGGCCGCCGACGTGCACTCCGTGGTGTCCGGCGGGCGCCACGTGGTCGTCGACAGCAGGCACGTCCTCGGCGACGTGGGCACCATGCTCGCCGAGGCGATCGCCGAGACGCGGGAGGAGAGGCCGGTATGACGGGGCTCGCCGAGGCGCGGGAGGAGAGGCCGGTATGACGGGGCTCGCCGAGGCGCGGGAGGAGAAGCAGGTATGACGGGAGGCGGAGTCGGTATGACGGGCTTCGGTATGACAAGCGAGGACCGGCCGGTGACGAGCACCCTTTTCGACCGCATCGGCCTGCTCTACACGGGCGACCGCGCGCGGGAGGAGATCGAGGACGCGGCGCTCGTCGTCGAGGGCGGCGAGGTGGTGTGGGTAGGTCCCGCGGGCGCGGCACCGGGCGCCGACGAGCGGGTGGACGTGGCCGGGCGCTGCGTGCTCCCGGGCTTCGTCGACAGCCACGCCCACCTCGTCTTCGCGGGCGACCGCACGGCCGAGTTCGCCGCCCGGATGGCGGGCCGCCCGTACACGGCGGGAGGCATCCGTACGACGGTGTCGGCCACCCGCGCCGCCTCCGACGCCGAGCTCGTGACGCGCACCGCGGCCCTGGTCGCCGAGATGCTCGCGCAGGGGACGACCACGGTCGAGATCAAGAGCGGCTACGGCCTCACGGTCGGCGACGAGCGCCGGTCACTGGAGATCGCGCGGGGGTTCACCGAGGAGACCACCTACCTGGGCGCGCACGTCGTCCCCCCCGACGCCTCCTCCGCCGACGAGTACGTCCGCACCGTCACCGGGGAGATGCTGGAGGCCTGCGCGCCGCACGCCCGGTGGGTCGACGTGTTCTGCGAGCGCGGGGCCTTCGACGCCGATCAGAGCAGGGAGATCCTCCTGGCCGGGGTGAAGGCGGGACTGCTGCCGCGGATCCACGCCAACCAGCTGGGCGAGGGGCCCGGGGTGCGGATCGCCGCCGAGGTCGGCGCGGCCTCCGCCGACCACTGCACCCACCTGACCGACGACGACGTCTCGGCGCTGGCGTCGTCGGGCGTGGTGGCCACCCTGCTGCCCGGCGCGGAGTTCTCCACCCGCTCGCCCTACCCGGACGCCCGCCGCCTGCTGGACGCCGGGGTGACGGTCGCGCTGGCCACCGACTGCAACCCGGGCTCCTCCTTCACCTCCTCCATGCCCTTCTGCGTGGCGCTGGCGGTCCGCGAGATGCGGATGACGCCGCTGGAGGCGATCAGGGCCGCCACGTACGGCGGGGCCAGGGCACTGCGCCGCGGGGACGTCGGCACGCTGCGGGTGGGGAGCCGGGGGGATCTGGTGATCCTGGACACACCCTCGTACGTCCATCTGGCCTACCGGCCGGGGGTGCCGCTGGTGACGCAGGTGTGGAAGCGGGGCCGACGCGTGGTTTAAGCCTCTTTGCGGGGGTCAGTTGCGGACCTTGGCGGCGCGTTGGGAAACCTCCTCCTTGAGGAGGAAATCCAAACCATTCTCCAGGCGTACTTTTTGAGGGAATCTTTGCCCTGGCACGTCCGTTGAAAAGACAAGCGATGTGTCTGTACGCACGGGGCGTCGAGCGAGCGGGTGGACACGTCATAAGCAGGCGGAGCGAGGTGCCATCGGATGGCAAGGCCGACGGGGAATCGGACGCAGGATCAGCATGTCTCTGATCGAGACCTGCTCGGGACCTACCTGGCAGAGATCGGGCGGGTGCCCCTGCTCACCGCGGAGGAAGAGGTCGAGCTCGCCAAGCGGATCGAGGCGGGTCTCTTCGCCGAGCAGTTGCTGGACGGTGGGTTGGGTGGATTGACGGAGCCGCGGATCGGGGACGCGGCCGATGAGGAGCTTGAACGACTGGCCGTTTCCGGGCGGAGGGCCAAAGACGAATTCATCCAGGCCAATCTACGTCTTGTGGTGGCCGTCGCGCGCAAATATTCAGGGCGGGGAATGCCGCTGATCGATCTGGTCCAGGAAGGGAACCTGGGACTGGTCCGCGCGGTCGAGAAGTTCGACTACCGGCGCGGTTACAAGTTCTCGACATATGCCACGTGGTGGATCAGGCAGTCGGTGGGGCGCGCCATCCACGAGCAGGCCCGGCCGGTGCGCCTGCCCACCCACGCGGGCGAGCAGATGACCAGGCTGATGCGGGTCCGCCGCGACATGCTGGCCGAGTTCGACCAGGAGCCGACCGACGCCGACCTGGCGACGGTGCTCGAACTCCCCATCGAGCGGGTGCGCGAGCTCCGCCGCTGGGCCTCCGACCCCGTCTCCCTGCAGCTGGGCGTGGGCGACGAGGACGAGACCGAGCTCGGCGACATGATCGCCGACGACACCTGGGCCGACCCCGAGCAGCAGGCGATGGACATCCTGGAGCGCGAGCGGCTGGAGGTGTGGCTGACCGGGCTGGAGGGGCAGACCCGCGAGATGCTCCGCTGGCGCTACGGCCTGATGGACGGACGCGAGCACACGCTGACCGAGGTCGGCGAGCGCTACGGCATCGGCCGCGACCGTGCCCGCCGGATCGAGCGTGACGCCCTGGCCCGGCTGCGGAAGATGGCCACGGCCGCCTAGTCCCCGACGATCCGGCACGGTCTCGTTTGGACCGTGCCGGATCGTTTTTTGCGGTGAGGGTTGTCGCTGCGGCGGGTCCGTGGTTGTTCGGGCTGTGGGCTTCGATGCCGTTCACGCCTGGCCGGTTGCATGGTTGTTCAGGCTGTGGCGCGTCGCCGGTTACGTCCCGGTGGGTTCCGGCGCCGTTCACGCTGCGGTGGGCGGGTGTTCCGGACGGCCGTCTCAGTTGCTGTCTCGTAGTTCAGGCCTCCGGCCTGCGCGGGCGCGACGGTTGCGGGCTCTTTTTAAGCCGTCCGGAACACCCGCCCACCTCCGCTGCACACCTTCTCGCCGTACGGCGCGCGGACCGTAGTGGCTTTCTCTCCGGCCGCCCGGTGTTCCGTGTGCGGCTGAAGCGATCCGTACGGGAGCGCTCGATGCGGGCGCCGTAGCTGAAGCTCCACCTCGGAGAAGAGCGCAGGGCGGGGCGCCGTACCGTGTCACGGTGATGTGAGGTCGAACTGCGCCCACACCACGTGGCCCACGGCCTGGGTGCCCCGATACCCGACTTTGGAGGCCAGGGCCGCCACGGTCATGAGACCCCGGCCGTTCTCCTCGTCACCGGCCGGACATCGCTGCCGTCGGGTTCTGGGCGTTCCACCCCAGCCACAGTCGTAGACGGCGACGCGGACGGTCGTGGTCTTGCGGATGACCTCGACGATGAAGGAGCCGTGAGCCTTCCCGCTGGCGGTGTGGCGCAGGGCGTTGCTGACAAGTTCGGAGACGACCAGTTCCGCGTCTTCGCGACAGGGGGAGTCGTCCAGCAGGAAGCGGACGAACTGGCGGGCCTGTGGGGCCTGATCAGGGTGTCCCAGGAAGGTGCGCCGCCAGGTCAGGCCGCCGGGGCGGATCGCCACCATCGCGTGGATCAGCTCGGGACGAGGTACGGCTGTGGATGGTCGGTGAGCGATGTCAGCCATTGAGAGCTCTCCGTTCGGCTCGACGGGATCGGACGCTCATCTCCCACGACATCCCACGTGACGACGGAACGGCAGAGCCCGTACGTACTGTGAAAGATCATTTGCGAACCTTGCAAAAACGGCGGGAAAGAGACGTGTGCGCCGCTCCTCAGGGTGACGCTCCGCTTACGATGGGATCCCTTCCCTGGATCAGGTGGCCCATGGTGGAGACGCGAAGGCATGACATGTCGCAGCCTCAGATGCGCGACGCGGTCGCCGCACACAACTACGGGAAAGTGGTACGGCTCGCCCGGCGTGCCCGGGGTTTGACGCAACAGGAACTCGGCGGCCGGACGGGTTACTCTGCCGCGACGATCTCGCGGCTGGAGACCGGGCATCAGGCGCTGGACGACATGACCACGCTTCGCATCCTTGCCCGCGCGCTCGACATTCCACCGTCATGGCTGGGGCTGTCGTCCCCGCTCGTGTCGGAGGATCCCGAGCGTCCACCCTCGTTTCACGACCGCGCCCGTTAGTGTTGAACCTCACCTGGCAGGGGAGGATGACGCCGTGAAGCGACGCCGGTTTCTCGCCGGGCTCACCGGTTTGACCGGGGCGGCCCTCCTCGCGGGGCATCAGGAGGCGGCCGATGCCGCGACGATGGCCCAGCGTCTCGAACGGTTTCTCACCTCGGACACCTCCGGGACCCCGACGACCGTCACCCAGCTGCGTGCGGCTCTGGACGTGGCGCGTACGACATTCGACGCCTGTCGGTACGGCGATCTGTCGACCATGCTTCCGAAAGTCGCCACCACCGCACAGGCCACCCTCACCCAGGTCGAAGGGCGTGAACGTGACCAGGTCAACGCCTGTCTCGCGGACGCCTACATGCTCACCAGCGAGCTCGCGGTCAAGCTCAACCAGGACGGCATGGCCTGGGTGGCCGCCGACAGGGCCCTCTCCACGGCCACCTTCTCGGGTGACCCGTTCGCGATCGCTGGAGCCTCCCGGGCCGTGGCGATCGCCATGCGACGCCAGGGGCGTCATGAGGGCGCGGTCGGCATGCTCACCCGTACCGCACTCGACCTGGGGGCGGACGGCGGTGCTCCCGAGCCGCAGATGCTCAGGGTCTACGCCGCGCTGTTGTGTACCGCCGCCTACTCCTGCGCCCAGAACGGCCTGAGAGCCCAGTCGCTCGATCTGATCGGGGAAGCGGAGCGGGCGGCGGGCCGCCTCCCCGAGGCCACGTCGCGGGGGAGGCTTCCGACGCCCGCGAACGTCGCGGTGTATCGGGTCGGCATCCACACGGCCCTCGGTGAGCCGGGTGTCGCTCTCGATCATGCCCGTGGGGTGAACCACCGCCTGCTTCCCACCCCTGAACGCCACGCGCGCTGGTGCGTCGACACGGCTCGGGCCTGGGAGCAGTTCGGCCGCCGGGACCGGGCGGTGACCGCGTTGCTCGCCGCCGAACGGGTCGCACCCCAGGAGATATGCCGACCGGCGGTGTCCACGCTGATCTCGGGGATGAGGTATGGCGGGGGCCCGGTCCCCTCGGAGCTTCACGCGCTGGCCGTTCGCAATGGCCTGAACTGACAGGAACCAGGCTGCCGCATGGTTTGTGTGATCTTCCCATGCCCGAAGGCGGGAGAGCGGTCGCAGCGCGGGCGATGTCGCCGACACGGCTTGTGGTGAGCGAGACATCGAGCCTTTCGCGACCTCCCACATCACAAACAGTGCCCCCTGCCGCTGCGCCGCGCGTGTCCCGTCGCGGGAGCGTCAATCGGTCCGGGCGCGGAGGCTTCGCGCCAGGGTGGGGATCATCACCGCCGCGGGGACGAGGTGCAGCCCGAGGAGGGCGGTGACGGTGGCGGCGTTCGCCCCGGAGAGGAAGGGCGGGATCAGCGAGATCGCGGTCAGTGACACCGCCGTCCACACGAATCGTTCGGCGGGGCGAGCGCTCCAGCGAAGAAGAGCGACGGCGATGACGACGCCCACGACCGAGAAGAAGCCGGTCACCACGGCGAACCCGGGCAACGGGATCGTCTCGCCGCCGTCGGGGATCTCGAAGTCGACGCCGGCGGCCTGGGCGAGCGCGGCGGCGAGGGTGGTGGCCGCCATCGCCGCGAGCGTGGCGACGAAACCGGTTCCGGCGAGCCCGCGGAGCCGGTGGGGGCGGCCGGTCCGGCCCGGTGCCGGGCCCGCGACGACCCCGGTGTCGTTCATGCTGTTCATGTCATCCTTCGTCATTCGGTAACCGGCGTAAGTGTGTGTTGACCGGCGTGTGACGGTCCTGGCCGCGGGGGCGAGCCGGGGACTACTCCGTGCCGTCCGCCGGCAGGCGCTCCGGCAGTCCGAGCCGCGGGAACCGGTCGTCGTGGAACGTGACGATCTCGGCGATCGCCCCGCCGGTGACGCGCAGGACGTCGATCGTCAGCGGCAGGTACGCACCCTCACGCTCCTGCCAGAGGTAGAAGGCGACGGCGGGCTGCCGGTTCGCGGAGGTGGGGACGGCGCGCATGCGCCTCATGCTCTCGAAGCCGTCCTCGACCCAGTCGTTCACCACCGTGTCGCGGCCGACGTACAGGCCCGGCGTGGGCGGCATCGAGCAGCGGACGTCGTCCCGCAGCAGCGCGGCGAGCCCGTCGACGTCCGTGGCCACGCTGGCGTCGGTGTAGCGGCGCACCAGCTCGCGCGTCCCGGCGTCCTCCTCGCCGCCGCTCCAGTCCTGCCGCTCGGCGGGCAGGTGCTCCCGCATGCCGGCGCGGGCTCGCTGCAGCGCGCTGTTCACGGAGTTGACGGAGTCTCCGAGGAGCTCCGCGACGTCCTTCGCCGGCCAGCCGAGCACGTCCCGCAGGATCAGCACGGCCCGCGGGCGCGGCGCGAGGTGCTGGACCGCGACCACGTACGCCAGCTCGATCGTCTCCCGCGCGACCGCGACGGCCTCCGGCTCGTCCGCGTCGCCCGCGGGCAGCTCGTCGAGCAGCCGGTCCGGGTAGGGCTGCAGCCACAGCACCTCGCCGCCGGTCGCGGGCTCCGGGCGGCACTTGGCGAGCAGGTCCAGGCAGGCGTTGGTGGCGATCCGGTAGAGCCAGGCCCGGAACGTCGACCGCCCCTCGAAGGTCTCCCGCCGCCGCCAGGCACGGAGGAACGTCTCCTGCACGGTGTCCTCGGCGTCCTCGAACGACCCGAGCATCCGGTAGCAGTGCACGTGCAGCTCCCGCCGGTGCCGCTCCGCCAGCCCCGAGAACGCCGGCTCGTCGACCTCGTCCAGCCCGCTCACGCCCAGCTCCTCCAGCCCTGTGCCCGCACTCATCACGTCATCCTTCCGTCTCGTCATGTTCCGTCGTAGGTATGACGGGTGCGGGCGCGACAACTCATCACCGGAGCCGGCCGGCATGGCCGATCCCGAGCCTCGCCCTCATCGACGCCCGGGGCCGCCGTACCCGCCCTCATCTGCAAGATCAGACTGGAAAGGACTCATTGCGACAATTCCGTTAAATCAGATATTAATGGTATGTCGACTGGCCGGATTGTCGTCATGGGCCTGATTGTATGGCAGGAATTGCCATTTACTGTCATCGCCAGCAAAGCATGTTTTGTTCTGGCATTTTGGGTCAAATGGGGGCTTAATTTGCGTATTGTAACGCGAGCCTTGACCATTTACCGTGTTTCATATGTCAGACATCTCTCGACGTAGCGCAATTGCCGCATTGGCTCCCGCTGTCGGAGCCGCTGTCGCCGCGCGTCTGGCCGGAGGGCCGGCGGTTCCGGCACCCGGACCGGGCGACCACCAGCATGTTCCGGCACACACCGCAGGGTCCGCGCACGCCGGCTTCCGGTCGGGCACCCAGGTGGACAATGGCAAGAACGGGTTTCACCCAACGGCGCTCCTCCGGGATTTCGACAGGGGGAAGGAGTCTTCGCTGCCCGGTGGGAGGACGCTTCGAGAATGGACGCTGGTGGCTCGCGAGAGGCCGATCGAGGTGGCTCCCGGAGTCGTGTTCCCCGCCTGGACCTATAACGACAGGATTCCCGGCCCCGCGCTTCGCGCGAACGAGGGCGACCGCCTGCGGATCACCCTCGTCAACGAATCGGCGCACGCGCACACGATTCACTTTCACGGCCTGCACGCGGCGGAGGTCGACGGGGTCACGGGGATAGGCCTCGGCCTGATCCAGCCGGGCGGGCGGGCGGTGTACGAGTTCGACGCGGAGCCGTTCGGCGTGCATCTGTACCACTGCCACGTCACGCCACTCGCCGCCCACATCGCCAAGGGCCTGTACGGCGCCTTCGTCATCGACCCGAAGGACTCGCGCACCGAGGCCGACGAGCTGGTGATGGTCATGAACGGGTTCGACACCAACTTCGACCGCTCGAACGAGCTGTACGCGGTCAACAGCATCCCCTTCGCGTACATGGGGGAGCCGGTGAAGGTGACCGTCGGCGAGCTGGTGCGGATCTATCTCGTCAACATCCTCGAATACGACCTCGTCAACTCCTTCCACGTCCACGGGAACTTCTTCGACTGGTATCCGACCGGCACGTCGCCGCGCCCCGCGGAGCACACCGACACCGTGATGCTCTGCCAGGGGCAGCGGGGCATCCTCGAAATGACCTTCTCCCGCCAGGGGCGCTTCATGTTCCACGCCCACCAGTCGGAGTTCGCCGAGCTCGGCTGGATGGGCTTCTTCGAGGCCGGCTGCGGCGGCACCGCTTCCACCGAATGCGAAAGGAACCGGTGACATGGAGGAGCACCAGACGCGTCATCCGGGTGGCACCCGCCTGAGGACATGGCTGCTCGGTCTCCTGCCGTTGTGCGTCATCGCCGTGGCCGTAGCGGGTCTCGCGGTCCTGGACGGCCCTGGCCTGTCCGCGCGCAACGGCCCCCCGGCCGAGGAGCTCACGGTGGAGCGGACGATACTCGGCGCGGGTTCCATCGAACTGGTCGTGCGCAACCAGGGCCCCGACCCGGTCGCCGTCGTCCAGGTCGCGGTCAACGACGCCTTCACCGACTTCCGGATGAGCGAACCGGAGATCGGCCGCCTCGGCTCCACCAACGTCCGGATCACCTACCCCTGGGTCGACGCGGAGGCCTACGAGGTGACGCTCCTCACCTCCACCGGAGGCGTCGTCACCCACGAGATCCCGGTCGCCGTCACGACCCCCGACCCGTCCGGGTTCGTCGGCCTGATGGCGCTCCTGGGGACGTACGTCGGGGTGATCCCCGTGGCCATCGGGATGCTCTGGCTGCCGTGGCTGCGGCGGGTGCCCCCGGCCTGGATCCGCGCGCTGATGGCACTCACCATCGGCCTGCTCGCCTGGCTGGCGATCGACGCGGCGCTGGAGGGCGTGGAGGTCGCGAACGCCGGTGCGAGCGGGCTCGGCGGCGCCGGACTAGTGGCGCTGGGCGCCGTCGCCGCGTACCTGCTGCTGTCCGGCCTGCACGCCTGGATGGCCACGCGACCGGGACGGGCGGGCGGCTACCGCCTGGCGCTGCTCGTGTCCGTCAGCATCGGCCTGCACAATCTCGGCGAAGGGCTCGCGATCGGCTCGGCCTACGCCGTCGGCGCGCTCGCCCTGGGCGCGACGCTCGTCGTCGGCTTCGCGATCCACAACACCACCGAGGGCCTCGCCATCGTCGCGCCGGTCAGCGAGGAACGCACCTCACCGCCACGGCTGGCACTGCTGGGCCTCGTCGCCGGCGTCCCGGCCATCCTCGGCGCCTGGCTCGGCGCCGCCACCGTACAACCCGCGATCGCCGCGCTGCTGCTGGGCCTGGGTGTCGGCGCGATCGCGCAGGTGATACTCCAGATCGCGCCGTCGGTGCGTGACCACACGGGACGGCTGCTGCACCCCCTCGGCATCACCGGCATCCTCGCCGGAATGGCCCTCATGTACGCCACGGGACTCCTGACCTGATCCGCACGGGGCGAAATTCTTCTCTTCCCGGTACGTGAACATTTGGTTT
This sequence comes from Streptosporangium sp. NPDC002721, assembly GCF_042888905.1. Classification (NCBI taxonomy): domain Bacteria; kingdom Bacillati; phylum Actinomycetota; class Actinomycetes; order Streptosporangiales; family Streptosporangiaceae; genus Streptosporangium; species Streptosporangium sp. NPDC002721. The sequence continues at coordinate 29,508 of NZ_JBIAQI010000039.1, read as the reverse complement.
CCGCGGTGCGCGCCCTGCGCTCCTTTCGAAAGTGACGCTTCAGCTACGGCGCCCGCACAAAGCGGTCCCGTATGGATCGCTTCAGCCGCGCGGAGAACGCCGGGCGGCCGGAGAGAAAGCGACTACGGTCCGCGCGCCGTACGGCGAGAACGCGTGCAGCGGAGGTGGGCGGGTGTTCCGGACGGCTTGAAAAGAGCCCGTAACCACCGCGCCCGCGCAGGCCGGAGGCCTGAACCACAAGACAGCGACTGAGACGGCCGTCCGGAACACCCGCCCACCGCAGCGTGAACGGAGACGGAACCCACGCGAAGCCCGTCGCACCCTGAACGGAGACGGAACCCACGCGAAGCCCGTCGCACCCTGAACGGAGACGGAACCCACGCGAAGCCCGTCGCACCCTGAACGGAGACAAGCCCACTTGAGGCCCACCGCAACCTGAACGGCACCGAAGCCGATCAAGGTCGCACGAGGTCCTGGCCAGGGATTAGGGCCCCACTGTCCGGCCCAGGGGGACACGACGGGCGTGGCGGCCGTCATCGCCGAGGGCGCCAAAGCCTCTGGGAACCGCCAAGCCAAGCCCACCCGGGCCCTTTTCCGGTCATCTCCAAGTCATGGCTCACCTTGTCCGAAACACGTCTGAAACACCATGCGGCCGAGATTCACAGATGTGAAACACGCAAGGTCGCACCCTGAAACGGTGGAAGAACACGCTGTGGCGCAACGTCAGTGCGCGGCCGGTCGATGGAGCCCAGGAAGCGATCACTGCGACTGTGAAACCGGCCACACGCCATTTGTAAGGGAGGGTCGCGTCGAATGAAGATCGATAGCGGCACCACTGCCTGGATGCTCACAGCCACCGCCTTGGTGCTGCTGATGACTCCTGGCCTCGCGTTCTTCTACGGAGGAATGACAAGGGCCAAGAGTGTCCTGAACATGATGATGATGTCGTTCGTCAGCATCATCACCGTCACCATCACATGGGTGCTCTACGGGCACTCGCTGACCTTCACCGACAACGGCAGCGAGCTCGTCAACAAGTTCATCGGCGGCTTCGACGCCCTCGGGCTGCAGAGCCTGGTCGACACCGCCACCAAGGACGACGGCACGGGCATGCCGAGCCTGGTGTTCTCGGCCTTCCAGCTCACTTTCGCGATCATCACCGTCGCGCTGATCAGCGGTGCCATCGCCGACCGCGCCAAGTTCGGCGCCTGGGTGCTGTTCACCGTCGTCTGGGCGACGATCGTCTACTTCCCCGTGGCCCACTGGGTCTGGGGCAACGGCTGGCTGTTCAACCTCGGCATCGAGGACTTCGCCGGTGGCACCGTGGTCCACATCAACGCCGGAGCCGCGGCGCTGGCACTGGCACTCGTGCTCGGCAAGCGCGCCGGGTGGCGCAAGGAGCCGATGCGGCCGCACAACCTGACCCTGGTCCTGCTCGGCGCCGGTCTCCTGTGGTTCGGCTGGTTCGGCTTCAACGCGGGCTCCGAGCTCGCGGTGGACGGCACCGCCGGCCTCGCGTTCATGAACACCCAGATCGCCACCGCCGCCGCGGCGGGCGCCTGGCTCGTGGTCGAGAAGATCCGCGACGGTCACGCCACCAGCCTCGGCGTCGCCTCCGGCGCCGTCGCCGGTCTGGTCGCCATCACCCCGGCCTGTGGTTTCGTGGACCCCTGGGCCGCCCTGCTCCTCGGCCTCGTCGCCGGCGCCGCCTGCGCCTACGCGGTGGGCCTGAAGTACAAGTTCGGCTACGACGACTCCCTCGACGTGGTCGGCGTGCACCTGGTCGGCGGTGTGGTCGGCGCGGTCTCCCTGGGCTTCATCGCCGCCTACCCGTTCCTGGACCAGCAGAGCACCGGCCTCTTCTACGGCGGCGGCGTCAAGCAGCTGGGCCTGCAGATCCTTGGCCCGGTCGCGGTCGGCGCCTACTCCTTCATCGTCACCTGGGTGATCGCTAAGATCATTGACAAGACGGTCGGTTTCCGGATCGGCGCCGAGGAAGAGATCACCGGCATCGACATCACCTCCCACGCCGAGACCGGGTACGACCTCGGCACCATTCACTCCTCGGGTGTGGCCGCCGTCAACGGACCGGTTCCCACCCCGGCGTCTAAGAAGGTGGACGCATGAGACTCATCACCGCGATCATCAAGCCGTTCAAGCTCGATGACGTGAAAGCGGCCCTGGAGCAGTTCGGGGTCAAGGGCATGACGGTCAGCGAGGCCAGCGGCTACGGCCGCCAGCGCGGTCACACCGAGGTCTACCGCGGCGCCGAGTACCAGGTCGACCTGGTGCCCAAGGTCCGCCTCGAAGTGCTCGCCGAGGAGGAGGACGCCGACGACATCATCGACGTCATCGTCAAGGCCTCGCAGACCGGCAAGATCGGTGACGGCAAGGTCTGGTCCGTTCCGGTGGACACGGTCGTCCGCGTCCGTACCGGAGAACGCGGACCTGAGGCGCTCTAACCGGTGAGAGGCGACACTCGCTCGTACGCCGCGGCCCGTAAGGAACGGGCCGCGGACATCGACCGCTGGCTGACGGACCTGGTCCGCACCGCCGTCGGCACGCCGTACGGGCCCAACGGGGGAACGACGAGAAACGACGAGCGCGGCGCCCTCAGCGGGGTCGCGCTCGTCGCGGTCGGGAGCCTCGGCCGCTCCGAGCTCGCGCCGGGCAGCGACCTCGACCTGGTCCTGCTCCACGACGGGCGCGACGACGTGGCGCGCGTCGCCGACCGCGTCTGGTACCCGATCTGGGACTCCGGGGTCGGGCTCGACCACTCGGTGCGGACGGTGGACGAGGCGGCCAAGGTCGCCAGGGAGGATCTGAAGGCGGTCCTCGGCCTGATCCAGGCGCGGCACGTGGCGGGAGACCCGGAGCTGACCCGCTCGGCGCGCGAGATCGTGCTCGCCGAGTGGCGCGCCGACTCCCGGCGGCGCCTGGGCGAGTTGCGCGACGCCGCCGACAAGCGGGCGGAGGCCAGCGGGGAGCTGGCGTTCCTGCTCGAACCCGACCTCAAGGACTCCCGGGGCGGCATCCGCGACGTGCAGGCGATGCAGGCCGTGGCGGCGGCCTGGGTGGCCTCGGCGCCGGGCCCCCGGGTGCGCGAGGCCTACGAGCTGCTGCTCGACGTCCGGCACGGCCTGCACCTGGTGACCGCCCGTGGCGCAGACAGGCTGGTGCTCCAGGAGCAGGACGCCGTCGCCGGGATGCTCGGCCTGCTCGACGCCGAGGCGCTGATGCGCAGGCTCGCCGAGGCCGCCAGGACGATCGGGCACTCCTTCGACGCCACCTGGCGCACCGTCGACCGGTTGCTGACCGGCCCCACCCCGCGTGGCCGCCGCCCGCTCGCCGACGGCGTCGTCGAGCACGGCGGGGAGGTCGTGCTCGCCCGCGGGGTCAACCCGCGCAAGGACCCGGTGCTGGTGCTGCGCGCCGCCGCCGCGGCGGCCGAGGCGGGCCTGCCGCTGGCGCCCGCCACGGTCACCGCGCTGGCCTCCCAGTCGCCGCCGCTGCCCGTACCCTGGCCCGACGAGGCGCGGGACGCCCTGGTGGCGCTGCTGGGCGCCGGTCGCGCGGCCGTACCGGTCTGGGAGGAGCTCGACCAGGCCGGGGTGCTGGTCCGCCTGCTGCCCGACTGGGAGCGGGTGCGGCACCGCCCGCAGCGCAACCCGGTGCACCGCTACACCGTCGACCGGCACCTGATCGAGACCGCGGCCGGGGCCGCCTCGTTCACCCGCGAGGTCTCCCGGCCCGACCTGCTGCTCATCTCGGCGCTCCTGCACGACATCGGCAAGGGGTACCCCGGCGACCACTCCACCACCGGCGCCGTCGTCGCGCGAGACATCGGCGCCCGGATGGGCCTGTCCCCGTCCGACGTCGACATCCTGGAGACCGTGGTCCGCCACCACCTGCTGCTGCCCGAGACGGCCACCCGCCGCGACCTGGACGACCCGGTGACGATCTCCCGGGTGGCCGAGGCCGTCGGCTCGCGCGAGGTCCTCGAACTGCTGGCGGCCCTCGCCGTGGCCGACGGCCACGCCACCGGCCCCGCCGCCTGGAACTCGTGGAAGGCCTCGCTCGTCGCCGACCTGGTACGCCGGGTCCGTTCGGCGCTCTCGGGGACCCCGCTGCGCCCGGCCCCTTCGCTCTCGGTGGAGCAGGCGTCCCTGGCCCGCCACGGCGGCGGTGCCGTGCGCGTCAACGGGGGAGCGGTCACCGTGGTCGCGCCCGACCGCGCCGGGCTGCTCTGGCGCGCGGCCGGGGTGCTGGCCGCGCACCGGATGGTGGTCCGCGCCGCGTCGGCCGCCTCGGCGGGGACGACCGCGGTCATCGAGTTCTCGGTCGTGCCCGAGTACGGCTCGCCGCCCGACCCCGCGACGCTGGAGGCCGACCTGCGCCTGGTCCTGGCAGGCCGCCTCGACATCGAGCAACGTCTGGCCAGGAGGACCAGGTCGATGCGCCCGGCCCGGGTGCCGGTGGCGCCGCCGAGGGTGAACCTGGTGGACGACGCGTCCAACACCGCCACCGTCATCGAGGTGCGCGCCCATGACCGTCCGGGGCTTTTGTGGCGGATTGGTAGAGCATTTGGTGAATGTGGTCTTGACGTACGGGCCGCCCGTGTGGAGACTCTCGGCGCAGAGGCGGTGGACGTCTTCTACGTGGTCGACCGGGCCGGCCGCCCGCTGACCGACGAGGCGCAGCGGACGCAGGTGCGTGATCAGGTGCTTGCTGCCCTCCGGTAACAGTAGCGGTCTCTCGTCTCCTTCGTAACGATTAAAGTCGCTATGTCGGTTTTGCCGATTCTTTCCCATGACCTTGTGGTCTGATGTTGTCCACTTGTGTCGCGATTGAGGGGTATCGAGAGCGGTGACTACGGCGACATCCGAGAGCGGGGGTGCTCCGGCACCCGACCGCGGCAAGCGGCTTGCCGCCCGGTTCGGCCTGAAGAACTGGCGTGTCCGTTCGCGCCTGACGGCCCTGATCCTGGTGCCGACGGCGGTGGGCGTCGTGCTCGCCGGCACGCGCGTGGTGGCCTCCGTGGACAGCGTGGCCGGATACCAGCGGACCGCCGCCGCCGCGGAGTACTCGGGCGGTCTCCGCGACCTGGCCCAGGCTCTCGGCTTGGAACGTGACCGGGGCGCGTGGTCGTCTTTCCAGCCCTCGAACAAGGGTTTGAAGGACAGTTCCGACGCGCAGCGCAAGACCGTGGACGCGCTGGTCAAGAAGGTACGGCTGGAAGTCCAGGCGATCGACGACTCCTACGGCGCCCGGGTCGTCGAGGCGGCCAGGAACGTGGGCTACCAGCTGGAGGGCCTTCCTGAGCTGCGGCGACTGGAGGGCATCGCCCGCGTGGAACGGTACAGTTCCATGATCGCCCCGCTGCTGACGCTCCACGAGGAGCTCACGCTGGTCAGCGACGATCCGGAGATCATCGGCAACACCCGAGCGCTCAGCGCCCTGGCGTACGCCAAGGAGGAGGTCTCCAAGCAGCGCGCCCGGCTGCTGGCCGGTTACTACGCGCCCTCGCTGATCAACCCGCAGGAGGTCGAGAAGTTCATCGCCTCCCGCTCCCGCATGGACGAGTACGAGTCGGACTTCGGTGTCGAGTCGAGCCCGGACAACGCCCAGCTCCTCGTCACCGCCCTGATCGACGAGCGGGTCCACCGGGCCGAGCTGACCAAGGCCAGGGTGATCGTGCTCGCGAGCAACCCCGCGCGCACCGGGCGGCTGCTGTCCAGCTTCAACGAGGTCAAGCAGTGGTTCTCCGACAACACCGTGGTCCTCGACCGGATGCGGAAGGTCGAGACCCAGGTCGCCGCCGACGTGGTCACCCGGGCCCGGGACCTGGAGGACGCCGAGCAGCGCAACGCGATCGTCACCGCCGGGCTGATCCTGCTCCTGCTCCTGCTGGTGCTCGGCCTCACGGTCCTCATCGCCCGCTCGATGGTGTCGCCGCTGCGCCGCCTGCGCGTCGAGGCGCTGGAGGTGGCGAGCTTCCGCCTCCCCGAGATCGTCCGCCGCCTGCGGGTCTCCGGCGACACCCGCACCCCCGACATCGACCCCATCTCGGTCGACACCAGCGACGAGATCGGCGAGGTCGCCAAGGCCTTCGACGAGGTCCACCGGCAGGCCGTGCGCCTGGCCTCGGAGGAGTCGGAGCTCCGCTCCAACATCAGCGCGATGTTCGTCAACCTGTCGCGGCGCACGCAGACCCTGGTCGAGCGGCAGATCTCGCTGATCGACGGCCTGGAGAAGGGCGAGGAGGACGGCGGCCGCCTGGCCGACCTGTTCAGGCTCGACCACCTGGCCACCCGCATGCGCCGCAACTCCGAGAACCTCCTGGTCCTCGCCGGTCACGAGCCGACCCGCAGGCGAAGCCAGCCGGCCAAGCTCGTCGACGTCGTCCGCGCCTCCCTGTCGGAGGTCGAGGACTACGAGCGGGTCCAGGTCAAGGTGCACCGCACCATCTCGGTCGCGGGCAGCGCCGCCAACGACATCGTCCACCTGGTCGCCGAGCTGGTGGAGAACGCCCTGCAGTTCTCCCCCCGGGCGAGCCAGGTCGTGGTCTCCAGCAGCGTGATCGAGGGCGGCGGCGCGCTGCTCGCGGTCAGCGACCCGGGCATCGGCATGACCCACGAGGAGCTCGTCGAGACGAACCGCCGGCTGGCGGACCCGCCCGTCGTCGACGTCTCGGTGTCGCGACGCATGGGCCTGTTCGTGGTCGGCCGCCTGGCGCTGCGCCACGGCATCCGGGTCCAGCTGCGCCCGCAGGAGGGCGGCGGTCTCGTCGCCATGGTCCTGTTCCCGCCGGAGCTCGTCGTCCAGGCGGTCCAGCCGGTGCAGACGCCCTCCTGGGGGGCCGAGCCGCCTCCCTCGCAGAACCACTTCGCCCCGGCGGCCGCGCCCGTCCAGCAGTCCTCGTACGGGCACACCCACCCCTCGTTCGAGCAGGGACAGTCGCCGTTCGGGTCGAACCCCTTCGGGCAGGCGTCGTACGGGCAGAACTCCTTCGGGCAGACCTCGTTCGGCCAGGAGGTGTTCGGGCGGGAGGCGTTCGGGCAGGCGTCCGTGGACGTGCCCCCCTTCGGCTCCACCCCGCCGTTCGGTGCCCCTCAGGCCCCTGGAGGCCCCTCCGGAGCCCCGCCTGTGAGCGGCCCGCCTGTGAGCGGTCCGCCTGTGAGCGGTCCGCCGCTGCCCAAGCGGCAGGTCAACGGCAACGGGAGCCCTCCCGTCTCCGAGTTCTCCGCCTGGGGCCAGTCGTCGTACGAGGACACGGCCGTGGGGGCGATGCCCGCGGTGGGGGTCTCCCCGCTGGAGGCCGAGCAGGAGGAGTACCTGCCCATCTTCGCCTCGATCGAGTCCGCCTGGTTCCGCCGGGCGGAGGAGCCGGGCGAGAGCCCGGCCGCGGGCGTGGCCCCGGGCGGGGCCGCGGGCGTGGCCTCGGGCGGGGCCGCGGGCGGGGTCCCCGGATGGGGTACGTCCCCCGGAGCGGGGAGCGAGCCCCACGAGCCGGCGTGGGGGGAGGAGCCGACGCCCCCGACCGGGATGCCGGCCAGGGAGACGGCCCTCGACACGCCGCCGGCGGCCGGGACGGACAGCTGGAACACCCCCGCCGACGCCGGCTGGCGGGCCGCCCAGGCGGCGAGCGAGCCCGCGCTCGGCGGGGTGACCGCCGCGGGCCTGCCCAAGCGCACTCCCAAGGCGAACCTCGTACCCGGCACGGCCGCCGCCGTGCCGTCCACCCCAATGCCGCCCCTGTCGCCGGACAGGGTGCGAAACCGTCTGTCGAGCTTCCAGCAGGGCGTACGGCGGGGCCGTGCCGAAGTAGTCGACACCACCACCAGAAGCCTGGTTGACGAGGAGGAGGGCTCGTGACGACCCTGAGTCATGAGGCACGCAGGTTCGACTGGTTGATCACCGAGTTCGTCCGCGGCACGCCGGGTGTCGCGCACGCGGTGTGCGTCTCGGCCGACGGGCTGAGGATCGCCAGTTCCGAGGGGTTCCCCCCCGACAGGGCCGACCAGCTCGCCGCCGTCTCGGCGGGCCTGCTCAGCCTGACGGTGGGCGCCTCCCGGGTGTTCGAGGGCGGCGCCGTCACCCAGACGGTGGTCGAGATGGAGCGTGGCCTGCTGCTGGTCATGGCGATCAGCGACGGCTCCGTGCTCGCCGTGCTGGCCTCCCCCGACTGTGACATGGGGCTGGTGGCGTACCAGATGACCATGCTCGTCGACAGGGCCGGACAGGTGCTCACCCCGGCGCTCCGCGCCGAGCTGCAGTCCTCCCGGGGCCGGTGATGACCGCGCTCACGCCCGGTGTCCTCACGGGAGAGGCTCGTGCTCGGGGTTGACGGGGCCGGGGACGACGAGCCCCTGTTCCGTCCGTACGCCGTCACCGGCGGCAGGTCGGAGCCCCGTTTCCACCTTGCGATGGAGGCGCTGGTCTCCTCCTCCTTCATCATGGAGGAGGATCTGGCCCTGCTCACCCCCGAGCAGGACGCCATCATCAGGCTCTGCCGTTCGTACCGGTCGGTCGCCGAGATCTCGGCCCTGCTGAGGGTGCCGCTCGGCGTGGCCCGCGTGCTGGTGGCGGATATGGTCGACGAGGGCTTCGTCCGGATCCATCAGCCGCATCTCAATGAGGGACAACCGGACCTCAACATGCTCGAAAGGGTTCTCAGTGGACTTCGCAGGCTCTAGCCAGGGTGGCCTGACGTCAACGAAGATCGTTGTCGCGGGTGGGTTCGGCGTCGGCAAGACCACGTTCGTGGGGGCCGTGTCGGAGATCGTGCCGCTGACCACGGAGGCGGTGATGACCGACGCCAGCGCCGGGATCGACGACCTGGGACTCACCCCTCACAAGAGCACCACCACGGTCGCGATGGACTTCGGCCGTCTCTCGCTGGACCGCGACCTGATCCTGTACCTGTTCGGTACGCCGGGTCAGCACCGGTTCTGGTTCATGTGGGACGACCTGGTCCGCGGCGCGATCGGCGCGGTGGTCCTGATCGACACCCGGCGGCTGGCCGACGGCTTCCCGGCGATCGACTACTTCGAGGAGGCCAAGCTCCCCTTCGTGGTCGGCGTCAACGGCTGGAACGGCGAGTTCCCGCACCACGAGGAGGAGGTGCGCGAGGCCCTGACGCTGGCCCCGCACATCCCCGTGGTGCGTACCGACGCCCGCTCCCGCGACTCGGTCAAGAGCACGCTGATCACTCTCGTCGAGCACGTGCTGCGGGTCCGCTCGGCCTACGGCTCGTCGGTGTAGTCCCGCTCTCCGCGAGGGGACGGGTCCGCGCTCCGCGGGCCCGTCCCCTGTCGCTGTCACGGGCCCCGCCGCGCCGTCCGGCGGGCGGGACGCGTCAGTGCGGTATCCACTCCTTCCAGGTGATCCTGTTCGCGTCGATCCACTTCTGGGCCGCCCGGCCGGCGTCGAGGCCGTTGCCGGCGATGTCGTTCGCCACCGCGTTCTGCTGCTCGTTCGTCCAGGAGAAGTTCCGTACCAGCTCGTAGGCCCGGCCGCCGGTGTCGGCGAACCGCCTGCTCACGATCTTGTCGAGCAGGTAGGGCGGGTAGTCGCACCTCACCGCGGCGGGGTCGGCGTCGCAGCCGATCGCGTACGGCGGGAGGTTGACCTTCGCCAGCTTGATCTGGCTGAAGAGCCACTGCGGTTCGTAGAAGTACATCAGCAGCGGGGTGCGGTCGCGGGTCGCCCGTCTCGCGGCGTCGATCAGCGCCTTCTCGCTGCCCGCGTAGACGACCCGGTAGTCGAGGCCGAGATTGCGGACGAGGGCCTCGTCGTTGGTGACGTACGAGGGGTCCCCGTCGAGGAGCTGGCCCAGGTTGCCGGACTTGCCGGTCCTGAAGAGGTGGGCGTACCTGTTGAGCCGCCGCCAGTCGGTGATCCCGGGATACTTGTCCGCCATCCACTGGGGGACGTACCAGCCGATGACCCCCCTGGCGCCGCTCCGTCCCGCGGAGACCGCGACCTTCTTCTCCTCGATGTAGGTCCGCTTCAGCGACTCCCGCCCCCAGTTCTCCACGATGACGTCCACCGTGCCCTTCTCAAGGCCCTCCCAGGACTGCGGCGGGGTGAGTCTCACCGTCTGCACCCGGTAGCCGAGTTCCTGGGTGAGCAGGCGGCCGATGACGGCGGCGCCCGCCTCGTAGCCCACCCAGTCGTTGACGGCGATCCTCACGGTCCCGGGAGACGGGGGAGCGGGGACGTCCACCTCCTCATCGGTGCACGCGGAGAGGGGCAGGAGCAGCGCGACGGCCGCGCCGAAGGCCAGGAGCCGGGAGGTGGCGCGGGCGGGCGGTCGGGAGCCGCGAACCGGGCTCGCGGCGTCGCCGGGTGTGGCCACGGTCTCCTCCAGGGCTCGCCGCCCGGACCCGGCGGGCCGGGGCCGCCGGGGGCCCCTGAGGACGCGGGGGACGCCGGGAACGCCGGGAACGCGGGGAACGCGGTGCGGCTACGGATGTAGGGAGTCAAGATATGGCGTACATATCGCGAACCACAAAGTCGTCATCCACCGGCGGCCGGCAAGCTTCCGTCGCGGGCTCCGGGCCTGTGGATGTGGAACGGTGCAAACGGTCATATTGGTCGATAAATGCTCAATAAGGGTGTCCGGCGAGCCGGAAGCGGGGTTCCCGGCATAGCGGGAGCTCCGCACACAGTCCCCACATCACCAGGAATACGTATTTATCGAGCTGTGTTCGCTTGGCCCCATAGGTTGATATGTGCTCGAATTGCCGGGAACCACGGGAAATTCGGCCAGAGGTTCATCCGCGAGAGGGCAGCGTCCGGTGAGTCCACACGAGATCCACGACGCGGGCAGCGGCCTGCGCCCGCGGAACTGGCGGGTACGCCGGCGTCTCGTCGCGCTCGTTCTGGTGCCCACGATCGCCGCGGTGCTGCTCGGCGGTGTCCAGGTGTTCGCCTCGATACGCGCGGCGGGGGACTACCAGCGGGTCAACGACCTCGCCCGGCTCTCCGCCCGCATCGGCACGCTCACCCATGAGCTCGCCGAGGAGCGCGACCACACCGCCTGGTTCATCGCCCTCGGCCGGCCGAAGGACGGCGTGCGGGACGTGAAGGCCCGGATGGACCTGGTCGACAGCTCCGCGGCGCGCGTCCGCGAGAGCGGCTCGCTGCTCGGCGGGGAGGTGAGCGGCCGTACCAGGGAAGAGGTCGAGACCGCGATCGCCCGCCTGGAGGACCTCCGCCCGCTGCGCGAGCAGGCACTGCGCTCGGGGCTGCTGCCCGACGCGGCCATCGCCGCCTACTCCCTGGTCATCGCCGACCTGCTCTCCCTGTACGACGAGCTCGGCAAGGGCAGCGCCGACGACGTCCTGTTCGGCCAGGCGATCAGCCTGGACGCGCTCGCCCGCGCCAAGGAGGCACTCTCCTTCCAGCGGGCGCTGCTGACGGTGGTGCTCGTGGCGGGCCGGTTCGAGCCGGGGCAGATGGAGCGCTTCCTCGGCGCGCTCTCCACCGAGCGCGGCGAGCGCGGGACCTTCGCCGCCGAGGCCGGAAGCCGGGAGCGCCGCCTCTTCGACGAGACCGTCAACGGCCGTGCCGCCGAACGCGCCGAACTCCTCCGCGAGCTGGTCCTGCACCGCGCGGCCTCCGGCATCCCGCTGAGGGGCCTGGACTTGGCGCGCGAGAACGACGCCAAGGAGTGGTACGACGCGGCCACTGTCACCATCGGCCACATGCGCGCGGTCGAGGAGCGGCACGCCCAGGAGATCGTGGCGCGCAGCCAGCGGCTCGGCGACGCCGAGCACGGCCACGCCCTGCTGGTCGCGATGGCCGTCGCCGCCCTGCTGGCGTTCGTGCTGGTGATCACCATCGGGGTGGCCCGCTCGCTGGTCAGGCCGCTGAGGCGGCTGCGCAGGGAGGCGCTGGAGGTCGCCGGGGAGCGGCTGCCCGCGTACGTCCAGAAGGTCCGCGAGTCGCACGGGGGAGAGATCGCCGCCGACGTGCCACCGATCGGGGTGCTGTCTCGCGACGAGATCGGCGAGGTCGCCAGGGCGTTCGACGAGGTCCACCGGGAGGCCGTGCGGCTGGCGGGCGACGAGGCCAGGCTGCGCACCAGCGTGAACGCGATGTTCGTCAACCTCTCGCGGCGGAGCCAGAGCCTGGTGGAACGCCAGCTCACCCTGGTCGAGCGGCTGGAGCGCGGCGAGCGCGATGACCAGCGGCTCGCCGACCTGTTCAAGCTCGACCACCTCGCCACCCGCATGCGCCGCAACAGCGAGAACCTGCTCGTCCTCGCGGGGCAGGAGGTGGCGCGGCGCTGGAGGCAGCCGGTCGAGCTGATGGATGTGGTCAGGGCCGCGCTGTCGGAGGTGGAGAACTACGAGCGGGTGACGAACCGGGTCCAGTCGGAGGTCGCCGTCGCGGGCCCCGCGGTGAGCGACGTGGTCCACCTGCTCGCCGAGCTGGTCGAGAACGCCGTCTCGTTCTCGAAGCCGGACACCAGGGTCACGGTGTCCAGCAGCCGGGTCGACGACGGGGGCGTGATGGTCTCGGTGACCGACAGGGGCATCGGCATGACGCCCGAGGAGCTCTCCCAGGTCAACCGGCGCCTGGCCGGCCCGCAGGACGCCGACGCCTCGATCGCCCGCCACATGGGCCTGTTCGTCGTCGGCCGCCTCGCCCTCAAGCACGGCGTCCGCGTCCAGCTCCGGCCCCAGGACTCCGGCCTGACCGCGATGGTCATGATTCCCGAGTCGCTCCTCGTCCTGCCGCCCATCGTGGGCCGGCCGGCCGGTTACCCGCAGCCAGCGGCCGCCTTCTCCGGGGCGCCGGCGGCCGTGACCGGCCTTCCCGCGGGCGTGGTGGGCCTGCCCGCGGGGGTGGCCGCCTTCCCGCTCCCCGACGACGCGGACGGCCCGCCCGCCACGCCGTTCCCGCACACCCCCGACGAAGGTGAGGACGATCCGGACGTGGCGTTCCCCCAGGTAGCCGATGCCGCGAGCCCGTCGGGCGCGCCCCTGCTCGCGGCGCCCACGGCCGAGCAGGCACCTCCCGCGACGCGGACGCCGCTGCCCTCGCGGGTCAGGCCGGACGCGACCGCGCGGAGCGTGTGGAGCCCGCCCGCGGAGCGGCTCCGCCCGCCGGGGAAGCGGGGGGGATTCCCGCCCGGCCCGTTCGACCGCCTTCCCGGCCCGCTCGACGTCCCGTCCGGTTCCTCCGAGCGCCCTTCCGGCCCGCTCGACGGCTCGCCCGGTTTCCTCGACGGCCTTCCCCCGCTGGACGGGACCGGTGCGGGGAGTCCGGCGGAGGGGGAGGACGACTTCCTGCCGATCTTCGCCGCGGTCGAGTCCGCCTGGTTCCGGGCCGCCCTCTCCCGCGATCCCGGTGCGCGCACGGCCCGCCCCGGGGCGGGCGCCGCTTCCGGCCCGGCTCCGGAGGGCTCCGCCTCCGGCGATTCCACTTCCGAGGGCTCCGGTGATTCTGGTGCTCCCGAGGGCCCCGGTGGTTCCGGTGGCCCCGTCCCCGAGGAGGTCCGGGCCGAGCCCGAGCCCTGGACCTCGCCCGGTGACCTCGGCTGGCAGGCCGCGCAGGCGGCGAACGCGCCCGTGCTCGGCGGCACGACCGAGGCGGGCCTGCCCAGGCGCACCCCCCGGGCCAACCTGGTCCCCGGCTCGGTCACCCCGCCCGCGCGGCCCGAGCCGTCGGGGCCGTCGGGGCCGTCATCGTCCCCGGCGCCGGCCAGGCCCGCCCTCTCGCCCGAGCGGATGCGCAGCCGTATGGCGAGCTTCCAGGAGGGCGTGCGCAAGGCGCGTAACGAGCTCCCGGGCAGGGAGCGGTGATGCGGGCCGGCAACCGCGACCACGGGCGGGAGTCCCGCGACGGTCACGCCTCCCCGGGGGAGGAGTGGGAGGACGACACTCCCAGGTACGGCCTCCCGGCCGGGGCCGCGGGACACAGGTGGCCCGTGGCCCTGCCCGCGCGCGGTGCCGCGCGGCCGGGATACGGCGCCCCGCAGGAGCCGCCCGGCCTCGCGGCCCGGCGGGACGGGCGTCCGGGGTACGAGCCGGACCACGACGAGCCGGCCGAGGAGGAGAGCTCGCTGATCCGGATGTACGCCGTGACCGGGGGGCGGGTCGTCCCGAGCTCGAAGCTCGCCATGGAGGCGCTGGTCGCGACCACGACCACGACGCCGCTCGGCCTGTCCTACATCCGGGAGTACCGCTTCATCAGCGACCTGTGCCGCAGCATCCGCTCGATCGCGGAGATATCCGCCCTCCTGAGCGTCCCCCTCGGGGTCACCCGCGTCCTGGTCTCCGACATGGAGTCCGAGGGCCTGGTGCGGATCCACCGCCCCCGGGTCACCGCGGCGGGCCCCGGGCCCGACCTGCTCGAACGCGTCCTCAACCACCTCAGGAACTAGGGGCGGGCGTCAGCTTCCCGCGAGCCACCAGCGGGCGGCGACGAGCTCGGCCACCAGGGTCTCGGTCAGGAGCGCCACGTCCGGGTCGTCGTCGTGGCGGTAGCGGACGCAGGCCCTCGCCCCGGGAAGGTCGCCGCCGACGGCCAGGACGGTGGAGCCGCGCTGCCCGATCCAGTCCATGGCCTGCTCGTCGTAGCGGGAGCCGGGGAAGAGGATGGCCCGGTAGTCGAGGGTCTTGGTGAGGTAGACGTCCACGTGGGCCCAGTCCCCGGTCTCGCACGCGTCGGCCGCCCTGCGAGGGCCCTCCCGGAACATCAGCGCCGACTGCTCGGCCGACGAGAGGTGCTCGGCGGGGGCGATCGTGTAGACGCCGTGCGGGCCGTCGAGCAGCGCCGCCGCCCCCTCCAGCCACTCGTCACGGCGGTCGAGCAGGTCGGCGGTGGCCTCGGCCGTACGCCGGAGCAGCTCGGGCACGTCCCGGCCGAGACCGCCGGGCTCGTCCCCGGCCGGGACGCGCCCGCCCCAGCCGGGGACGGTGAGATGGCCGCCGAGCGCCAGGAGCAGGGCGAGGGTGTGCTGGAAGGTCCTGCAGGAGACGCCGCCGCGCTCCTCGCCCGCCACCATCGGGACCACCAGGTCGGCGCCCTCGGTGACGGCTGAGCCGGGGTTGTTGGTCAGCGCGAGGACGAAGGACCGGCCACGGTGGCGGGCGACCGCGTCCAGGGTCTCCCGGCTGCCGCCGGTGGCGGAGATGGCGACCACCAGCGTGTCCGGGCTCGGCGGGTAGGACAGCGCGGCGGAGGCGTACTCGGCCACCGCGTCCACCCCCGCGGCCCGCAGGCGCAGCGCGGCCACCTGTGCGGCGTAGCGGGAGCTGCCCATGCCGAGCAGGAGCACCCGCCGGATCCCCGTGGGGATCCCCGCGAAGGGATCACCCGCCTCCAGGGCGTCGGCCAGCGCGGCCAGCGCGGCGGGCTTGGCCTCCAGATCGGCGAGGTACAGCTCGGGAATCACGGTCTCTCCTTCATCGGAAGCGTCGGAAGCGTCGGGTTCGGCGGTAACAGCGGGAGCGGTGTCGGGACCGCGGCACCGGTTCGGCGGTAGCGCGGCTGCGGCCCCCCCACGGGGTTCAGCGGTAGCGGGAGCGCAGCACGCCCATCGGGGCGTAGCGCCAGCGGGGCAGGTGCCTGGCCGCGTAGACGAGCTCGCGGCACTCCTGCTCGATCTCGAACGGGCGCAGCAGGGAACGGTCCAGGAGCGCGGCGTGGCCCCGCTCGTCCAGCCGGTCGCGGTAGGCCGACTCCAGGGCGGCGCGGGCCGTGGCCGACCATCCGGCGATCACCTCGGGGTCGGCGTCGCGCCGCCTGATCGCGACCTGGCCGACGTGTTCGAGGCTCGTGGTGAGCTGGGCGAGGTCGCGGGCCGCGGGCTGGAAGGGGTCGGCGCCCGCGACGGTCGGGTTGCCGTCGAAGTCGATCACCGCGTAGCCGTCCCGCCAGCGGAGGACCTGGCCGACGTGCAGGTCCCCGTGGATGCGGATCAGCGGGGTGGCTCCCGCGGAGGCCGGCGGCGCCAGGTCGGCGCGGAGCGCGTCGGCCCGCTCCGCGAGCCAGTCGCCGTCCTCCCCGCCGGTGAGCGCCAGCGCCTCCGCCAGCGCCTCGCCCGCCCGGAGCGACCACGGGCTCTCTCCCGCCCGTACGGCGTCCGCCTGTCTGACGGGGCCGGGGAAGGTCGCGGACGGGGTGGCCATCGCCGCGTGCAGGTCGGCGGCGAGAACGCCCAGGTCGGCGGCGAAGGAGGTGCCTCCGGAGACGGCCTCGTCCACGCACCACTCCCAGCCGTCCACGGCCCCCGGCAGGTACGCGGTGACGAGGGCGACCAGCAGTTCCGAGCCGTCGGCGGCGCGCCGGGAGACGGACGCGTACGGCGTGGCGGTCGCGGTGAAGCCGACCGACGTCAGGTGCGCGAACACGTCGGGCGCGGGCTGGGGGAGCGGCGCGGGAGGGGTGAGCCATTTCACGACGATCCGCTCACCGACGATCACCGAATGGTTGGTCTGGTCGACCTCGATCCCCCGCTCGGCACTCCCGGCGCCCTGGCCGGTCGATGACAATTGAGTGTCGATTGAGAAAAGAGTGGTGATCGGTGCGGGGAGCGGATGGAATCGGCGCACGTCGAATGGGGCCGGTGCATCGCAGGTCAGAGCCTCGACGAGCTCGGTGGTCCGCCCGTCGCCGGCTCGGGGCACGGTGTCGAGCCGGTCCCAGATTGAAGCAGGATTTAACAAACGGACCAAACTTTCCAGGGGTGATGTCGGGGGAAGTCTTGCTCAAGTTAATGTTGACTGCAACACTCCTGCTTTGGTCTGCCGTGTCTCCCAACGGCCGGTCTACCCCAATTACACTGAATTCTGAAGGAGTAGCGGCCGTGTCCCGCACCCGGTACACCCGTCGTCTTCCGGTCGCCGCCCTGGTCGCCGGTCTCGCGCTCGCCGTCTCGGCCTGTGGCGGTGAGGCCGCGGACACCTCCGCCGCCGCGCCCGCCGCGAGTGCCTCGGCGGCGCAGCTGAACCCCAACGCCGACCTCTCCAAGCAGAGCGTCGCCATCTCCGTCTGGGCGGGCTACACGCCCGAGGACCTGCCCCAGCGGATCAAGGACAACCTGAAGACCACCCTCAAGGTGACGGAGCACGCCACCAACGAGGACATCATGGCGAAGCTCACCGCCGGCGCCGACACCGGTCTCGACGTGGCCTTCGTCTCCGGCCAGTACGCCCAGGCCCTCAACGAGGCCGGGCTGCTGGAGCCGATCCACCCCGAGCTCATCCCCAACCTCGCGAACCTCTACCCCGAGGCCAAGGAGCTGTCCTACGACAAGGGCAACGTCTTCTCGGTCCCCTACACCTGGGGCACGACGGGCATCTGCTACCGGACCGACCTGGTGAAGACCGCGCCGACGAGTTGGAACGATATTCTCGACCCGCCGGCCGAGGCGCTCAAGAAGGTCACCATGATGACCACCGAGCGCTGGCTGGCGCTTCCGGCCATCAAGGCGCTCGGCTACTCGGTCAACACCAGGAGCGACGAGGAGATCGCCAAGGTCAAGGAGAAGCTCCTTGAGGCGAAGCCGAAGCTGCTCAGCTACGACGACACGACCTTCGGCGAGAAGCTCAAGACCGGCGAGGCCGTGATGGTCGAGGCGTGGGACGGCTGGTGCCCGACCACCGAGAAGAACATCAAGTTCGTGATCCCCAAGGAGGGCAGCGACCTGTGGGTTGACACCATGGTCGTGCTGAAGTCCTCCAAGAACAAGGAGGCGGGACACGCCTTCATCAACTACATCCTGGACCCGAAGGTCCACGGCTGGGCCGCGGAGAACATCCTCTACAAGGTCCCGAACAAGGCCGCGATGGACGCGATGGACGCCAAGCTCAAGGCTGACAACGCCCCGCTGCAGATGACGCCGTCCGACCTGCTCAAGGGTGAGTCGATCATCGACCTTGGCGAGGACTCGGCCAAGTTCAGCCGGCTCGCGTCCGAGGTTGCGACGAAGCAGTGACACGTTCCACCAGCGTTTCCGGCGCGTCCGCGAGATCGCGGGCGCGCCGGTCGCGTGCCCTGGGAAGGATCGTCTTCCTGGGGCCCGGCCTGACCTATCTGCTCGTCCTCCTGCTGGTACCGCTCGCCCTGCTCATCAGCTTCACGATCTTCCGCAGGGGCCGGTTCGGCGGGGTGGTCTACGAGGTCACGGGCGAGAACTTCACCCGGCTGTTCGACCCGCTCTATCTCGAGGTCCTGCTCGGCTCGCTGAAGCTGGCCACGATCGCCACGCTGATCGCCCTGCTGGTCGGCTACCCGACGGCCTACCTGATCGCCCAGCTCCCGCGGAAGTGGAAGACGATCGCCCTGGTGGCGATCGTGCTGCCGTTCTGGACCAACTTCCTGGTCCGCATCTACGCCTGGATCATCCTGCTGAGCGGCCCCGGCCTGGTCAACACCACCCTGATGGACCTGGGGCTGATCGACAAGCCGCTGGAGCTGCTCTACAACCAGGGCACCATCGTCACCGGCCTGGTCTACTCGTACCTGCCGCTGATGGTCCTGCCGCTGTACGCGGCGATCGAGAAGCTCGACCCGCAGCTGCGCGAGGCCTCGGCCAACCTCGGCGCCTCACCGGCCCGCACGTTCGCGTCGGTGACGCTGCCGCTCACCCTGCCGGCCGTGTTCACCGGCTGCCTGTTCGTCTTCGTGCCGAGCTTCGGCAACTTCATCATCCCCGAACTGCTCGGCGGCGGCCGTTCCATCATGGTCGGCAACCTGATCAGGGACCAGTTCCTCAAGGCGCGCGACTGGCCGTTCGGATCCACCCTCGCGCTGGCGCTCATCGCCGTGCTGATCGTCCTGCTGCTCCTGCAGGCCTGGAGTGCCCGACGTGCGTAGACCACGCCTGCTGTACGTCCCCTTCTGGGCGGCCTACGCCTTCCTCTACACGCCGATCCTCGTGCTCGTCGTGATGTCGTTCAACGCCGGCGAGTCCCCCTACATCTACGAGGGCTTCAGCCTCGACTGGTACGGCGTCCTCGCCCAGAACGAGAAGATCCGCGAGGGGCTGGTCAACACGCTCGTCGTGGCGGCGGGCTCCACCGCGCTGGCCACGGTGCTCGGCACCCTGCTGGCGGTGGGCCTGGCCCGGCACACCAGGTCGCGGGCGCTCGACGCGCTGGGCGTGCTGCCCGCGGTCCTGCCCGACCTGGTGCTCGCCATCGGGCTGCTGGTGTTCTACGCCACGATCAAGTCGACCCTCGGCCTGCACTCGGTGCTGCTGGCCCACACGGTGTTCGGCATGGCGTTCGTGACCGCGGTGGTCCGCACCCGGCTCACAGGAGCCGACACCTCCCTGGAGGAGGCCTCCAGGGACCTGGGCGCGACGCCGTTCACCACGTTCCTGCGGGTCACGCTGCCGCAGCTGGCGCCGGGCATCCTGGCGGGCGCGCTGCTGGCGTTCACCCTCTCGATCGACGAGTTCGTCATCGCGTACTTCACGGCCGCGCCCACCACGCCGACCCTGCCCATCGTCATCTACTCAATGGTCCGCTTCGGGGTCACCCCCGAGATCAACGCGCTGGCCACGTTGCTGCTGCTGGTGAGCTTCACCGCGGTGATCGTGACCCAGCGGATGACCCGACTGACGGAGTCGCTGTCCTAATGCTGAAGATCACAGGTGTCAGCCGCCGGTTCGGCGACGTCACGGCGCTGTCGGACGTCTCCCTGGAGATCCGGCAGGGCGAGTTCTTCGCGCTGCTCGGCCCCAGCGGCTGCGGCAAGACGACGCTCCTGCGGATCCTGGCGGGCTTCGAGTCACCCGACGAGGGCTCCGTCACGCTCGACGGCGCCGACCTGCTCGGCCAGGCGGCCCACCGCCGCCCGGTCAACCTGATGTTCCAGTCGTACGCGCTGTTCCCGCACATGACCGTCGCCAAGAACGTCGCGTACGGCCTGGAGCGGGAGAAGGTGGGCAGGGCGGAGGTCCGCCGCCGGGTCGGCGAGGTGCTGGAGAAGGTCGGGCTGGACAGCATGGCCGGGCGCAAGCCGCACCAGCTGTCCGGCGGCCAGCGGCAGCGGGTCGCGCTGGCCCGCGCGATCGTGAAGCGGCCGCGCCTGCTGCTGCTCGACGAGCCGCTGTCGGCGCTGGACAAGAAGGTGCGCGCGGAGATGCAGCTGGAGCTCAAGCGGCTGCAGAACGAGGTCGGCATCACCTTCGTCGTGGTCACCCACGACCAGGAGGAGGCCATGTCGCTCGCCGACCGGATCGCGGTCTTCAACGCGGGCTCGGTCGAGCAGGTCGACGCCCCGGTGGAGCTGTACGAGCGCCCGCGCACCCCGTTCGTCGCCGACTTCGTGGGGGCCAACAACATCTTCCCCGGCAGGGCCTGCTCGGTCGGCCTGGCCAGTGACGGGCTCGGCGTGCTTCCCGGGATCTCGACCCTGCCCGACGGCACGCCCGCGCTGCTCGCGGTGCGGCCGGAGCGGCTCAGGATCGGGACCGAGGGGGTGCTGCGCGGCGAGGTCGTCGACGTGAGCTTCTTCGGCGGCGTCTCGCACGTGTCGGTCCAGGTGAGCGGCCGTCCCACGCCCCTGCTGGTGGCCACCCCCGGGGCCACGCAGGTGCGGGCGGGCTCCCTCGTCGCGCTCGGCTGGGCGGACGGCGACGGGGTGCTGATCCCTCAATGAGAAGACTTCAGCGGGTTGTTCGTCGCGGTCCTGGCGTAGTCGAGGATGAGCTCCGCCGCCTCCTGCGCGCCGATCACCGGGTGGCGGGCCGTTATGCGGTAGCCGTAGGCGTCCTCCAGCGCCACCAGGTTGCGGGCGATGGGCAGCGAGTCGCCGGAGAGCCTGAAGGTCTCCAGCGCGGCCCCGGTGTCGAGGATGCTCTGGTAGAGGGAGACCTGACGGTCGTAGAGCGTGGTCAGCAGCAGGGCGTACATCCTGTTGCGGGGCGCGGCGCCGCCGAGCTCGTTGAGCAGCCGCACGTCCGGGTCGTCCGGGCCGTGCGGCAGCCCCGAGCGGATGGTGACGACGAGCTTCTCCGCGGGGTCGCGCATGCCGCTGATCCGCTTGAGCCTCTGCTCGTAGAAGCGCTCCATCCCGGCGTGGTGGGCGTCGACCAGCAGCTCGCTGAGGCGCGGGTAGTGGTACAGGACCGCTCCGGAGGTGAGACCGGCCTCCTCGGCGACGTGGTTGAGGTGCACCCCCTCGGTGCCGTGCCTGATGATCGCCCGGTGTGCGGCCGCGATGAGATCCAGGCGCCGGTCCGCCCGACCCTTGCGCGTCATATTTCCCCGCTCGTTGAGAACCACGCTCTGTGCCGGGGTCCATAGTGACCGTTTCCCGGTGTTTTTGCCACCCAAGAATTGAACCATTCTTCAAAAGCCGCAACTCCCTAGACGCAAGGAGGCGTGATGTCCCTCACGATCCTGTTCATGCCCGAGAGTGCCTACGGGCCGACGAACAACTGCATCGGCATCGGTGACATTCTTCGTAAGCGCGGACATCGAGTCGTTTTCGCAGCTGAGGCCTCCTGGAAGGGGAAATTGACGGCCCTCGGATTCGAGGAGGACCTGGTCGATCTCGCGCCGCCGTCCGAGGAGGAGCAGGACGCCGGGCAGTTCTGGAAGGACTTCATCCGGGACACCGCCCCCGAATACCGCAAGTCGACCCTGGAGCAGCTGGAGACGGTCACCAAGCCGATCTGGGACGCGCTTATCGACGGCGCCAAGTACTGCGAGCCTCAGCTGAAGGCGATTATCGAGCGCGTGCGGCCGGACGTCATCGTCGAGGACAACGTCATCACCTTTCCGGCGCTGCTGACGGCGGGCAAGCCGTTCGTGCGGATCGTCTCCTGCAACCCGCTGGAGGTACGCGGCGAGGGCGTCGCCCCGGTCTTCTCCGGGCTGCCCGCCGACGACCGCTCCGAGTGGGGCGCCTTCGAGGCCGAGTACGACCGCACCCACCGCGAGATCTGGACCGCCTTCAACGAGTGGGTCGTCGAGCAGGGCGCCCCCCCGCTGCCGGACCTGGACTTCATCCACGAGGGCGACCTCAACCTGTACGTCTTCCCGGAGATCGCCGACTACACCGACGCCCGGCCGCTGGGCGACTCCTGGCACCGCCTGGACTCCTCGGTGCGCGAGACGGAGGGCGGCTTCGAGCTCCCCGCGTCGCTGGCCGGGCGGGAGGGGCCGCTGGTCTACTTCTCGCTGGGCTCGCTCGGCTCGGCGGACGTCGCCCTCATGCAGCGGGTCATCGACGTGCTGGGCACGACCCCGTACCGCTTCATCGTCTCCATGGGCCCGCTGCACGAGGAGATCAAGCTGGCCGACAACATGTGGGGCGCCGAGTTCGTCCCGCAGACCAAGATCATTCCGTTGGCCGACCTGGTCATCACGCACGGCGGCAACAACACCACCACCGAGGCGCTGCACTTCGGCAAGCCGATGATCCTGCTGCCCCTGTTCTGGGACCAGTACGACAACGCGCAGCGCATCCACGAGCTGGGCTACGGCGTCCGCCTGGCCACCTACACCTTCTCCGACGAGGAGCTGACCGGCGCGCTGGAGCGGCTCCTGGGCGACACCGCGCTGCGCGAGCGCCTGGCGGCCGCGGGTGAGGAGATCCGCGGTCGCGACGGCCTGCGCAGGGCGGCCGACCTGATCGAGCGGGCGGGCGCCTGACGGCTCCGCATCACCACGACGAGGGAAGTTCCATGGGCAAGTTGATCAATCCGGCGACCGGAGACCTGCTGCGGGAGGTGGCCGACACCCCGATCGAGGAGGTGGCCGCCGCCGTGCGGCGGGCTCGCGCGGCGTTCGAGGAGTGGAGCACGGCGACCCCGGCCGAGCGGTCCAGGGTGCTGCTGCGCTTCGCCGACCTCGTCGAGGCCGACGTCGAGGAGCTCACCCGGCTGGAGGTCATCGAGACCGGCAAGCCCGCGGCGGTCTTCCGCGACGGCGAGCTGCCGTTCGCGGCCGACAACCTCCGCTTCTTCGCCGGCGCGGCCCGCTCGCTGGACGGCACCGGCGCGGGGGTGCTCAGCTCCGGCTACACCTCGGTGCTGGTGCGCCGCCCGGTCGGGGTCGTGGGGTCGATCGCCCCGTGGAACTTCCCCCTGGTCATGGCGGTGTGGAAGATCGGCCCCGCGCTGGCCGCGGGGAACGCGGTGGTCATCAAGCCCGCCCCGCAGACGCCGGGCACCACGCTGCGGATGGCGCAGCTGTTCGCCCGCGCCGGCGCGCCCGACGGTCTGCTCCAGGTCGTCCTGGGCGACGCCGAGGTGGGGGAGGCGCTCGTCGCCGACCCGGGCGTCGACATGGTGAGCGTCACGGGCTCCACCGCGACCGGCCGGGCCGTCATGCGCGGCGCCACCGGCTCCCTGAAGCGGGTCCACCTGGAACTCGGCGGCAAGGCCCCGGCGCTGGTCTTCGGCGACGCGGACCTGGCCGAGATGGCGAGGGGCGTCGCGATGGGCGCCACCTACAACACCGGCCAGGACTGCACGGCCGCGACCCGCGTCTACATCTCCCGCGACGTGTACGACGAGGCCGTCGAGGCGCTGCACGCGACGCTGGCCCAGATCACGGTGGGCGACCCCTGGGACCCGGCCACCGACATCGGCCCGCTGATCTCCGCCGGGCACCGCGACCGCGTGCACGGCTTCGTGGAGCGCTCCGTCGCCGCGGGCGCCTCGGTGCTCCACGGCGGCGTCCCGCTTGAGGGGCCCGGATTCTACTATCCGCCCACCCTGGTTTCCGGCGCCGCGCAGGACAGTGAGATCGTTCAGGGTGAACTTTTCGGTCCGGTCCTCGTGGCGCTGCCCTTCGACGGTGAGGACGAGGCGGTGCAACTGGCCAACGACACCCCCTACGGGCTGGCCTCCTCGGTCTGGTCCAGGGACGTGGCGCGGGCACTGCGCGTCTCGCATCGGCTCGATGTGGGCGTGACCTGGGTGAACGACCATCTACCCATCGCCTCCGAGGCTCCGCACGGCGGGGTCAAGGGAAGCGGCTTCGGCAAGGACATGAGTCAGGAGGCGGTTCAGGAATACTCTGTGACCCGCCATCTCATGATCAAGCACCAGGCTCCGGAGGTGAGGGATTCCTTCCGGCCCGCCTGAAAACTTTGACACCGTATGTCCCTTTTGAGGGGATATGTCGGCACTTACTCCATTCGAAGTGACATAAAGGATGTGCTCAAATTGCTTCCGCCGTTTCCAAATCCGGCGAGGGGTTACGTAGGCCAGTGATGACACAAGACCGCCGGAGCCACCGCGCGTCAGGGGTGGGCAGTCGACTCCTGCCGGCGAACTGGCGCGTGCGTCCCCGACTGGTCGCGCTGATCCTGCTCCCGACCGCCGCGGCCGTCCTCCTCACCGGCCTCCAGCTCACCACGGCCCTGTCCACCGCCGACGAGTACCGCCGGATGAGCGAGGTCGCCACGCTGGTCGAGTCGCTCGGCACCCTCTCCCACGAGATGGCCGAGGAGCGCGACCTCACGGCCTGGTCCATCGCCGCCCGCACCCGTACCAACCTGAACAGGGTCAGGGAGCAGCGTGCGGTGGTCGACCGGAGCAGTGACCAGGCGCTGGCCGCCATCGACGGCCTCGACGAGTCGCAGGCCGCCCGCGTCCGCACCGAGGCCGCCCAGGTCCGCCGCTGGCTCAACGGGCTTCCCGGCCTGCGCAGGCTGATGACCGACGGAAGCGTGCTGCCCCGAGCGGCCCTCGGCATGTACACGCGGATGATCACCGACTTCATCACCCTCCACGACGACCTGGGCCGCAGCGGCGGCGACGAGCGCCTCATCGGAGACGCGCTCGCGCTGGGCGCGCTGACCCGGGCCAAGGAGCAGGTCGCCAGGCAGCGCGGCACCCTCATGGTGAGCTTCCTGGACCGCAAGTTCGACTTCGACGACCCCGCCGACCTCCTCGGCGCGTACCGCAGCCAGCAGAGCGAGGAGAACTCCTTCCGGGCCACCGCCTCCGCCGCCGACATCAAGGGCTTCCGTGACGCGGTCACCGGCCCCAAGGTCGACCAGGCCGACTCCGTGCGCGCCCTCGTCATGTCCCTCATGCGCGAGAACAAGCCGCTGGAGCGGATGGCGGGCCGCACCTGGCCGGTGAGCGCCAACACCTGGTACAGCGCCTCCACCTCGATCGTGGAGGGCATGCGGACCGTCGAGCGCCGCCTGGCGTCCGCGGTCGTCGCCCGCAGCCAGGAGATGGAGAGCGCCGAGCAGCGCAGCGCGGTGATCTCCGGTGCCTCGATCCTGGTCCTGCTGGTCCTGATCCTGCTCATCACCGCCTGGGTGGCCGGCACGCTCGTCCGGCCGCTGCGCAGGCTGCGCAGCGAGGCGCTCGAGGTGGCCGACACCCGGCTGCCCGAGACCGTCCGGGTGCTGCGGGAGTCCGGCGACCACGCCCCGAACGTCGAGGTGCCCTCCATCGGGGTGGCCTCCCGCGACGAGATCGGGGAAGTGGCACGGGCCTTCGACGAGGTCCACCGCGAGGCCATCCGGCTCGCCGGTGACGAGGCCCGCCTGCGCAGCAACATCAACGCGATGTTCGTCAACCTCTCGCGGCGCACCCAGTCGCTGGTGGAACGGCAGATCGACCTCATCGACGACCTGGAGCAGGGCGAGCAGGACGAGGGCCGGCTGGGCAGCCTCTTCAAGCTGGACCACCTGGCCACCCGCATGCGCCGCAACTCCGAGAACCTCCTGGTCCTCGCGGGCCAGGAGCAGAGCCGCCGGTGGAGCGAGCCGGTCCCGCTCAGCGACGTCGTCCGCGCCTCGCTGTCGGAGGTCGAGAACTACGAGCGGGTCAACCTCCGGGTCGAGTCGGGCATCTCGATCATCGGCCAGGCCGTCAACGACATCGTCCACCTGGTCGCCGAGCTCGTCGAGAACGCGATCTTCTTCTCGCCGCAGGACACCAAGATCACGGTGACCAGCAACGGCAACGAGATGGGCGCCGTCATCCTGGCGGTCACCGACTCCGGCATCGGGATGAGCGACGAGGAACTGGCCGAGGCGAACCGCCGCCTGGCCGAGCCCCCCGCGGTGGACCTGTCGGTCTCCCGGCGGATGGGCCTGTTCGTGGTCGGCCGCCTGGCCATGCGTCACGGCATCCGGGTCCAGCTCAGGCGTCCGGACACCGGCGGCCTCAGCGCCGTGGTGCTCCTGCCGGTGCAGGTGGTGGCCCAGTCCACGGCGATGCCCGAGATGGCGCTGTCGGCGCAGGGCATGCCGTCCGGCTCCTTCGGGGGCCCGTCGAGCTCGTTCGGCTCCCTGTCCAGCATGTCTGGCATGTCGGGCCAGGATCCGTTCGCCTCGGTGAACCCCGACCCGTTCGGCTCCGTCCCGAATCCCGACCCGTTCGGGACCGGGGCAGGGGTGGGAGCGGGGGCCGGGCGCGGCAGCCGCCCGCAGGCCGGTCCCGGGGCGCCGCCCGCCCAGGCACCTCCCCAGGTGCCCGCGCCGACCTCGGCGGACCTGTGGTCCGGGCCGGTGGTGCCCGCCTCCGCGGTGGAGGACCTGTGGTCGTCCCCGATGGCGTCGACCGCGCCGCCGTCGTTCCCCTCGGCCTGGCCCGATCCGCCCGCGATCGACCCCTGGACGCCGCAGACGCCCCAGGCGCCGCACCGGCTGGAACCGATGGAGAACACCCAGGCCCTTCCCGTGGTCGAGGTGCCGCCGACGGAACCGGAGCCCGAGGAGTTCCTGCCGATCTTCGCGGCGGTGGGGTCCGACTGGTTCCGCAGCGGCGCCGCCGCCCCCGAACCGGAGCCGGAGCCGGAGGCCGTTCCCGAGCCCGTGGCCGAGGTCAGGCCACGTCCGCTGGAGCAGCGGGTCAGGAGGGGACCGCAGGGGCTGGAGACCCAGAACATCCCGCAGATCACGCATTCCTCGCCGCCGCCCCAGCAACCCCAGCCCCAGCCGCTTCCGCAGCGGGGCCCCCAGCAGCAGGCGCAGCCGTTGCCGCAGCGGACGCCCCAGCCGACGCGCCAGCCCAGGCCGGCCGAGCCCGCGGCCGAGAGGCAGCCGTGGAGCACTCCCTCCGACCAGGGCTGGGCGGCCGCCGAGGTCGCCAAGAAGCCCGTGGAGGGCGGCGTGACCGGCGCGGGTCTTCCCAAGCGGGTGCCCAAGGCGAACCTCGTTCCCGGTGCCGCCTCGGCGGCCCCGGCGGCTCCGGCCCCCCCGATGCCGCCGATATCGGCGGAACGGGTGCGCAGCCGTCTGTCCAGTTTCCAGCAAGGCGTACGGCAGGGACGTGCTGAGATGAGCGAGCGCGCCAACGCCGTCGAGGGAGAGAACCAGCAGTGAACAACCAACTCAGCCAGGCCGCTCGCGGCTTCAACTGGCTGATCACCGAGTTCGTCAAGGAGATGCCCGGAGTGGCGCACGCGGTGATCGTCTCCGCGGACGGGCTCCCGCTGGCCTACTCCCAGGGCTTTCCCAAGGACAGGGCGGACCAGCTCGCCGCGATCACGGCCGGTCTGATCAGCCTCACCCAGGGGGCCTCGCGGGTCTTCGAGGGCGGTCCGGTCGCGCAGACGGTGATCGAGATGCAGCGGGGCCTCCTGCTGACCATGTCGATCAGCGACGGTTCCGCGCTGGCCGTACTGGCCTCGCCGGACTGTGACATGGGCCTCGTGGCCTACCAGATGACATTGCTCGCAGAGCGTGCCGGCCAGGCCCTTACGCCTGCGCTCCGGGCCGAACTGCAGTCGGTTCAGCGATAGGGGGGTGATATGGACGCACCAGGTTGGCGTGGCCCGGAGGAATCTCTGGGTACGTCCCAGGCCAAGAGCGGGCGAGATCGTTTGATCCGTCCGTACGCTGTGACCGGGGGCAGGACCGCTCCCCGGATGCAGCTCGCTCTCGAGGCGCTGGTTTCCTCGGCGACGTTCGCGAGCGTGGATCCCACCACGCTCTCCACGGAATATCAGGCGATCATCTCGTTGTCCCGGCAGGTGCGCTCGGTTGCCGAGCTCTCCGCCCTGTTGCGCATGCCTCTCGGCGTGACCCGGGTGTTGATCGCGGACATGGCGGCCGAGGGCTTGGTGCAGATCCACCAGCCGTCGCTGGATGCGGGTAAGCCGGATCTCAATTTGCTTGAAAGGGTGCTCAGTGGGCTTCGCAGGCTCTGACGCCGGGATGACATCGACGAAGATCGTCGTTGCCGGCGGGTTCGGTGTCGGCAAGACGACCTTCGTCGGCGCGGTCTCCGAGATCATGCCGCTGACCACGGAAGCGGTGATGACGGAGGCGAGTGCGGACGTCGACGACCTCTCGCACATTCCGACAAAGCGCACCACCACGGTCGCCATGGACTTCGGCCGTGTCTCGCTGGACCGCGACCTGATCCTGTACCTGTTCGGTACGCCGGGTCAGCACCGGTTCTGGTTCATGTGGGACGACCTCGTGAAGGGCGCGATCGGTGCGATCGTGCTCGTCGACACCCGGCGGCTGGCCGACAGCTTCCCGGCGATCGACTACTTCGAGGAGGCCGGCCTGCCGTTCGTCGTGGCCCTCAACGGGTTCGGCGGATCGCACGTCCACGGTGAGGAGGAGGTGCGGGAGGCTCTCACGATCTCCCCGCACATCCCCGTCGTCCGGACCGACGCCCGGTCCCGCGACGCCGTGAAGTCGACCTTGATCACCTTGGTCGAGCACGTCCTGACGCTCAGGGTCTGACGTCACGGTGTGGGCCCCGTCCCGGTGGGACGGGGCCCACACCTTTTTGGAGGAGACCCTCACTCCCGCGGAGGGCGGAGACCCTCCGGCCCGGCCGGCCCGTGCTGCCGGCTTTCTCGCGCCGACTTTCTCGCGCCGGCCTTCCCGTGCCGGTACCGGAATCGCCGCATGAGGCGAGCGCTGAAATGCGACAAGGCCGATGAGGGAATTGCGGACAGAATATTCGACCCCTATAGGGTTTCCTTAATTGGGGGAGCCGCGTCCTGTCCGTCGGCGTGGTCCGACGCGTGGGAACGGTGCGGTGTGACGGTGCGTCAGCCTGGCGGATGGACGGCCACGAGCATAGGCGTATCACTTATATCTGAATATGGGGCGTCAATATATTATTCGTGCCCGCCCCTGGCTCATGCCCGTACGCGACCGTGAAGGCTTCGCGCCGGTCCCGGTCGCACCGCTGGTGCCGCCGCGTTCGAACAGGTCGCGCTCGACGTGCGTCCTTGCGGGCGCCTCGTCCTGCGCCCGGAGCCCCGGGCGGCGGTCACCGGCCGCGGGGACCCCGGCGAAGCCTGTGGCGCCCGGTGATGCCGTATTCGATTCGGACCATCCTGCCGTTCGCCGTGAAATATATTCAAACCAGAAATGCGATGACAGAATAGTATAATTCATATTATAGATATCTATGTGCGTTAGAATCCTGTTATCCTCCATGTCGGAGATCGCTTCTTCGTGCCGTGCGACCCTGGGGGATCGATGAGATTACGCTCGTCCATTGAGGTGATCTCAGCGACTTTCACGTTGGGTAGCTGTGTTCGAAATGAGTGAGGACGAGTGCGGCTTTGACGATGTCGCCGATTCTGCTGG
>NZ_JBIAQI010000038.1:0-82896 GCF_042888905.1 Streptosporangium sp. NPDC002721 | reverse complement strand
CCACCAACTCCCCCACCGCACCCACCGACCGACCCGACACCACCAACGGCACCGGACCGACCTCCCCAGAACCCTCAGGAGCCTCCGGAACCTCGACCACCGGCCCCTGCTCCAACACCACATGCGCGTTCGTCCCGCTGATCCCGAACGACGACACCCCCGCCCGCCTCGGCCCACCCGTCTCCGGCCACGGCACCGACGACGTCAACAACGACACCGCACCCGAGGACCAGTCCACGTGCGGCGACGGCTCCTCCACATGCAACGTCCGCGGCAACACCCCGTGCCGCATCGCCATCACCATCTTGATCACACCGGCCACCCCAGCGGCCGCCTGCGCATGACCGATGTTCGACTTCACCGACCCCAACCACAACGGCCGCTCACGACCCTGCCCATACGACGCCAACAGGGCTTCCGCCTCGATCGGATCACCCAACCGCGTCCCGGTCCCATGCGCCTCGACCGCGTCCACCTCCGACGCCGCCACCCCCGCGTCCGCCAACGCCCGCCGCACCACCCGCTCCTGCGCCGGACCGTTCGGCGCGGTCAACCCGTTCGACGCCCCGTCCTGATTCACCGCCGAACCCCGTACCACCGCCAGCACCCGACGACCGTTGCGCAGCGCGTCCGACAGACGCTCGACGACGAGCACCCCCACGCCCTCGGACCAGCCCGTGCCGTCGGCGGCGGCCGCGAAGGACTTGCACCGCCCATCGGGAGCCAGCCCACCCTGACGGCTGAACTCCACGAACATCCCCGGATTGGCCATCACCGTCACCCCACCGGCCAACGCCAGGGAACACTCCCCCGCCCGCAACGCCGACACCGCCTGATGCAACGCCACCAACGACGACGAACACGCCGTGTCCACCGTCACCGCCGGACCCTCCAGCCCCAGCACGTACGCCACCCGCCCCGACACCACACTCGACGTCGTACCGGTCAGCAGGTGGCCTTCGAAGCCCTCCGGCGGGGAGTACAGGGGAGCCGCGTAGTCCTGCGCGATGGCGCCGATGTAGACGCCGGTCTGGCTGCCGCGCAACGACGAGGGGTCGATCCCGGCCCGCTCCACCGCCTCCCACGACGTCTCCAGCAACAACCGCTGCTGCGGATCCATCGCCAACGCCTCACGCGGAGAGATCCCGAAGAACTCCGCGTCGAACTCCCCCGCCCCATACAAGAACCCACCCGCACCAGAGGCCGACACCTCCCCCAACCCCTCAAGATCCCACCCCCGATCCACCGGAAACCCCGACACCACATCCCGCCCCGACACCACCACATCCCACAACCCCTCCGGAGAGACCACACCCCCCGGAAAACGACACGCCATCCCCACGATCACCACCGGATCGGGGCGGCGGGACTCCGCCTCCTGGAGGCGCTGCCGGGTCTCCTGCAGCTCGATGGTGACCCGGCGCAGATACTCGACGAGCCGCTCGTCATTCGCCATGGGTGAGCTCCTTGTCGATGAAGCTGAGGAGGTCGTCGAGGCTGGCCGTGCGGAGTCGCTCGGTGACGTCCGGGCCGGGCGACGGTGCCGGTGGGGTCGCCGGTGGGACCGGCGGTTCCGGGGCCCGTTCCGTGGGGAACAACCGCTCGCGCAGATGGCGGACCAGGGCCCCGGGACTGGGGTGGTTGAACAGCAGGCCGGCGGGCAGCCGCAGACCGGTGGCGGCGCCAAGCCGGTTGCGCAGCTCGACCGAGGTCAGGGAGTCGAACCCGAGGTCCTTGAACGACATCTCGCCGTCGATCGCGTCGGCGGCGCCGTGCCCGAGCACCAGACCGGCGTGCGTACGCACCAGGTCGAGCAGGAGCCCCTCGCGCTCCGCGGGAGCCACCCCCTCGAGCCGCTCGCGCAGCGTGGGACCGGCGTTCTCCTCGACCGGAACAGACCCCGCGCCCCCGGCCCGCATGGCCGTCCCGTTCCCGGCCCGCGCGGCCAGCAGCCCGCGCAGCACCGCGGGTGTCTCCCCGCCACGCGCACGCAGCGCGCCCAGATCGAGCGCGGCCGGTACGGAGACCGCCTCGTCCCCGGCCATGGCCAGGTCGAACAGCGCGAGCGCGTCGGCGGTCGGCATGGGCCGCAACCCGGAACGGGCCATCCTGGCCAGGTCGGCGGCGGCGAGGCCACCGGCCATGCCCTCCGCCTGCCGCCAGGGGCCCCAGGCGAGCGCGGTGGCCGGCAGGCCACGGGCCCGCCGGCTCTGCGCCAGCGCGTCGAGTGCCGCGTTGGCCGCCGCGTAGTTGGCCTGCCCGGCGCCGCCCAGGGTGGCCATGACCGAGGAGAACAGGACGAATGCCGACAGGTCCGCGCCCGCGGTGAGCTCGTGGAGGTGCAGGGCGCCGTCGACCTTGGCGCGGAGCACGGTGTCGAGCCGTCCGGGGGTCAGTTCGGTGATCACGCTGTCGTCGAGGACACCGGCGGCGTGCACGACGGCGGTCAGCGGGTGCCCGGCGGGGACGGTGCCGAGAAGCGCGGCGACGGCCGCGCGGTCGGCGACGTCACAGGCGGCGAAGGTGACCGTGGCGCCCAGCCCGGCCAGTTCCCGCCGCAGGTCCGCGGCGCCGTCGGCGGCGAGGCCGCGGCGCCCCGCCAGGATCAGGTGGCGCGTGCCGTAGGCGTCCACCAGGTGCCGGGCCAGCGCCCGGCCGAGCGCGCCGGTGCCGCCGGTGATCAGGACCGTGCCCCGCGGGTCGAGCCCGGCCGGGACGGTCAGCACGACCTTGCCGGTGTGCCTGGCCTGGCCGACGAACCTGAACGCCTCGGGTGCCCGGCGCACGTCCCAGGCGGTGACCGGCGGCGGTTCGAGCGTCCCGTCGGTGAACAGCGGGGCGAGCTCGCGGAGCATGCGGCCGATCCGGTCCGGTTTCCGTTCGAGCAGTTCGAGCAGGTCGAAGGCGTGGTAGCCGACTCCGGCCGGGTCCCTCGGGTCGGTCTTGCCCAGCTCGACGAAGCGGCCCCCGGGGGCGAGCAGCCGCAGGGAGGCGTCGGTCGCCTCCCCCGCGAGGGAGTTGAGCACGACGTCCACGCCGCGGCCGCCGGTGGCCGCCCGGAACCGTTCCTCGAAGGCGGTGTCACGCGACGAGGCGACCCGCCCGGGGGGCAGGCCGGTGGCGTCGTGCTTGGCCGGGGAGGCGGTGCCGTACACGTCCGCGCCCAGGTGCCGGGCGAGCCGGACGGCGGCCGTGCCCACCCCGCCCGCCGCGGAGTGGATCAGCACGGACTCACCGCGCCGCAGCCCCGCCAGCTCGACCAGCGCGTGGTAGGCGGTCAGGTAGGCGATGGGCGTGGCGGCCGCCCGCGCGTACGTCCAGCCCGCGGGGATCGGCGCGACGGCCCGCCGGTCGGCGACCGCGACGGGGCCGAAGGCGCCGGAGAACACGCCCATCACCCGGTCGCCCGGCGCGATCCCCGTGACTCCCCGCCCCACCTCGATGACCGTTCCGGCCGCCTCGATGCCGGGGAGGCCGGGATCGCCCGGATAGTGGCCCAGGGCGCCGAGCACGTCACGGAAGTTCACGCCCGTCGCGCGCACCGAGACCCGGACCTGGCCGGGCGCCGGCGGTCCGTCCACCTCGGGGCAGGGCCGCAGGGCCAGCCCGTCCAGCGTGCCCCGCCGGACGACCTCGAGCCGCCACGGGACCCCCCGGCCGGACGCCGGGAGGGCGTCCCCGTCGGGCAGGGGGAGCGAGCCGGGGCGCGGGGTGGCGGCCCTGGCCAGGCGCGGGACGCGGACCGTGCCGCCGCGAAGCGCGAGCTGCGGCTCGCCGGTCGCGAGCGCGGCCGGCAGCACGGCCGGGAGCACGGCCGGGAGCACGGCAGGCAGCGCGGCCGGAAGCACGGCAGGCAGCGCGGCCGGAAGCAGATCCGCGGAGCCGTCGTCGGTGTCCACCAGCACCAGACGCCCGGGATGCTCGGTCTGCGCGGAACGCACCAGCCCCCACACCGCGGCCTGTACCGGGTCGGCGTCCTGCCCCGCCTCGGTGGCGACCGCGCCGCGGGTCACCAGGACCAGCCTGGCGGCGGCGAGACGCTCCTCCGCGAGCCAGTCGCGCACCAGCGCCAGGACCCGCCCGGTGACGGCGCGCACGTCACCGGATCGAGGACACCGGGCGACCACCACCTCGGGACGCCCCGAACCGGGAACCGGACCGAGGACCGGGCCGAGGGCGAGGTCCTCTCCCAGCGTGACGATCCGCCCCACCGGTGACCCGCCGGGCGGCACGGAGGGCCAGTCGAGCCGGAACATCGCGTTCACCGGCGCCGCCGGGCCGGGGCGGGCCGGGCGCAGCACCAGTTCGTCGATCGACAGGACGACCCTGCCCTCCTCGTCGGAGGCGGTCAGCATGACCCCGCCGCCGTCCGCGGGCGCCAGGCGCACCCGCAGGGTCTCCGCGCCGGTCGTGACCAGCGACGCGCCGTCGAAGGCGAAGGGCAGCTCGGGCGGTCCGTCACCGGCCGCCGGGCGACCGGCCCACGCGTGCAGGGCCGCGTCCAGCAGCGCGGGGTGCAACCCGAAGCCACCGCGCGCCAGGCCCCCCGGCAGCCTCACCTCGGCGTACGCCTCCGCGCCCTCGTAGCGGACGGTGCGCAGGCCACGGAAGGCGGGACCGTAGGCGTAGCCCCGGTCGGCGAGCCGGTCGTAGACGGCACCGGCGTCCTCACCGGCATCCGGGGTGACGTCTCCAGTGACGTCTCCGGTGACCGGCGGGATCGCGTCGCGCGTGATGCCCGCGTCCACGCCGGACGGCATCGTCTTGGTGACAGCGGGAGCGGGACCCAGCAGCCCGGAACCGTTCCTCGTCCACTCGCCGTCCCGGGGGCGGCTGTGGAGCGTGAGGGCCCTGCGGCCCTCGGCGTCACGGGCGGCGACCACGAGCTGGACCTCGACGTGACCGCCCGAGGGCTCCGAGGGCAGCGTCACCGGTCGTTCGAGGGTGAGCTCCTCGACCCCCGGGCAGCCCGTCCGCGCGCCCGCGTGCCAGGCCAGCTCCAGCAGCGCCGCCCCGGGCAGGACGACCGATCCGGCCACCTCGTGGTCGGCGAGCCACGGGTGCGAGCGGCGGGAGAGCCGGGCCGTGAACAGCGTCTCCCCCGAGGCGGCCGACTCGACGGGAGCCTCCAGCATCGGGTGCTCGCCCGAGCCGGCCCGCGGCGTCTCCAGCCAGTAGCGACGGCGCCGGAACGCGTAGGTCGGCAGCGCGGCGGGACGCGCGCCGCCGAAGAACGTACCCCAGTCGACGTCCGCACCGCGCACGGCGGCCGTCGCCAGCGCGGTGGCCAGGGTCGTCGTCTCGGGTACGCCACGGCGCAGCACCGGCGCGAAGACCGCGTCCGGCGCGCATTCGGCCCCCATCGCGCAGAGCACCCCGTCGGGCCCGAGCTCCAGGAATGTCCGCACCCCGTCCGCGTGCGCGGCCCGCACGGCGTCGGCGAACCGCACGGGTTCGCGCACCTGGCGTACCCAGTGGTCGGCGGAGAAGACGACCGGCCCGCCGGTCACGGTCGACACGACGGGGACGCGCGGCCGCCCGTGGGTCAGCCCCTCGGCCACCTCCGCGAAGGCGTCGAGCATCCCGTCCATGCGCGGCGAGTGGAACGCGTGGCTCACCCTCAGCCTGCGGACCCTGCGGCCGAGCGCCTCGAAGTGCGCGGCCACGCCGAGCACGGGCGCCTCGTCGCCGGAGACGACGACCGCGGCCGGGCCGTTGACCGCGGCGAGCGCGAGTTCGTGCTCGTGCCCGGCCAGCAGGCCGAGCACCTCCTCCTCCGACGCCTCCACGGCCGCCATCGCCCCGCCCTCCGGCAGCGCGCCCATCAGGCGGCCTCGGGCGGCGACCAGCGCGCACGCGTCGGGCAGCGAGAGCACCCCGGCGACGTGGGCGGCCGCCAGCTCCCCGACGGAGTGCCCGGCGAGGACGTCCGGGCGGACGCCCCAGTGTTCCAGCAGCCGGAACAGCGCCACCTCCAGCGCGAACAGCGCGGTCTGGGTGTGCTCGGTCCGGTCGAGAAGCTCGTCGGGCGCGTCGCCGAACACGATGCCGGCCGGTGAACGGCCGAGGTGCGGCCGGAGCCCGTCCCAGACCTCCTTCAGCGCGCGGGCGAACACCGGATGGGCCGCGTGCAGCTCGCGGCCCATCGCGTGCCGCTGGCTCCCCTGTCCGGTGAACAGGAAGCCGAGCCCGCCGGAGGCCGTACCCGTGACCAGGCCCGGCGTCTCACGTCCGGCGGCGAGCGCCGCCAGGCCGCGGTCGAAGTCCCGGACGCCCGTGGCGACCAGGGCCGCGCGCCGGGTGAGCCTGGCGCGGGTGGTGGCCAGGGCGTGCCCGATGCCGGCCGGGGTGGCCGAGGGGTGTGCGGCCAGGTGCTCGCGCAGCCGCGCGGCCTGCTCGCGCAGCGCGCGGTCGTTCCTGCCGGTGACGATCCACGGCACCGGACGAGCCGTCTCCCCTGCCTCCAGCCCCTCCCCGCGTTCCCCGGCCTCCCCGTCGGCCTCCCGGAGCCCGGGGAGCCGCGGCCCCTGCTCGACGATCACGTGCGCGTTCGTCCCGCTGATCCCGAACGACGACACCCCCGCCCGCCTCGGACGGTCTATCTCCGGCCACGGCACCGACGACGTCAACAACGACACCGCACCCGAGGACCAGTCCACGTGCGGCGACGGCTCATCCACATGCAACGTCCGCGGCAACACCCCGTGCCGCATCGCCATCACCATCTTGATCACACCAGCCACCCCAGCGGCCGCCTGCGCATGACCGATGTTCGACTTCACCGACCCCAACCACAACGGCCGCTCACGACCCTGCCCATACGACGCCAACAGGGCCTTCGCCTCGATCGGATCACCCAACCGCGTCCCGGTCCCATGCGCCTCGACCGCGTCCACCTCCGACGCCGCCACCCCCGCGTCCGCCAACGCCCGCCGCACCACCCGCTCCTGCGCCGGACCGTTCGGCGCGGTCAACCCGTTCGACGCCCCGTCCTGATTCACCGCGCTGCCGGCGACGACGGCCAGCACGGGGCGTCCCAGGCGCCGGGCCTCCGACAGCCGTTGCAACAGCAGCACGCCGGCGCCCTCGGACCACGCCGTGCCGTCGGCGGCGGCCGCGAAGGACTTGCACCGCCCATCGGGAGCCAGCCCACCCTGACGGCTGAACTCCACGAACATCCCCGGATTGGCCATCACCGTCACCCCACCGGCCAACGCCAGGGAACACTCCCCCGCCCGCAACGCCGACACCGCCTGATGCAACGCCACCAACGACGACGAACACGCCGTGTCCACCGTCACCGCCGGACCCTCCAGCCCCAGCACGTACGCCACCCGCCCCGACACCACACTCGACGTCGTACCGGTCAGGCCGTAGCCCGCCGTCTCCCCCTCGGTCTCGTGCAGGCGCGGGCCGTAGTCGGTCGGCATCGCGCCGATGTAGACGCCGGTCTGGCTGCCGCGCAACGACGAGGGGTCGATCCCGGCCCGCTCCACCGCCTCCCACGACGTCTCCAGCAACAACCGCTGCTGCGGATCCATCGCCAACGCCTCACGCGGAGAGATCCCGAAGAACTCCGCGTCGAACTCCCCCGCCCCATACAAGAACCCACCCGCACCAGAGGCCGACACCTCCCCCAACCCCTCAAGATCCCACCCCCGATCCACCGGAAACCCCGACACCACATCCCGCCCCGACACCACCACATCCCACAACCCCTCCGGAGAGACCACACCCCCCGGAAAACGACACGCCATCCCCACGATCACCACCGGATCGGTGGAGGGCGTCGCGGCGGCCGGGGTCGCGGGGGCGGCCGCTGCCGAGCTCAGGTGGGCGGTGAGAGCCGAGGGGGTGGGGTGGTCGAAGACGGCGGTGCCCGGTACCGGCCGTCCGGTGGCGGCGGCGAGCCGGTCGCACAGCTCGACCGACATCGCGGAGTCGAAGCCGAGGTCCTTGAAGGTACGGTCCATCTCCACGGCGCCGGCCTCGTAGTGGCCCATGATCGCGGCCACCTGCGCGCGGACCACGCCCGTGAGGTCCCGTACCGGCTTGAGGTCCCGTACCGGCTCGGGGGAAGCGTCATGAGCGGCGGGGAGGGACGAAGTGCCACCGGTGGACGGTCCCGGGCCGGTCCGCGTGTCCAGCCAGTAGGGGCGCCGCTCGAACGGATACGTCGGCAGGTCCACCGGCCGCCCGCCGGGGAAGATCGTTTCCCAGTCGACGGAGGCGCCCGCGACCTGTGCCTCGGCGAGCGAGGTCAGGAAGCGGTCCATGCCGCCCTCGTCGCGGCGGAGGGTGCCGGCGACCGTGCCCCCGGCCCCGAGGGTGTCCCGGACGGCCCCGGTGAGCAGCGGGTGCGGGCTCACCTCGACGAAGAGGTCGTGGCCCGCGGCCTCCAGGGCGCGGACCGTCTCCTCGAAGCGGACCTGCCGCCGCAGGTTGAGATACCAGTAGGAGGCGTCCAGCGTGCGGGTGTCCAACGGTTCCGCCGTGACGGTGGAGTAGAACGCGACGCTCGCCCCTCCCGGCCGGAGGTAGGACAGCTCGCCGAGCAGCCGTTCGCGTACCGCGTCGACGTGTTCGCAGTGCGAGGCGTAGTCGACCGCGACCCGGCGGGCCCTGACGCCGTCCGCCTCGCAGGCGGCCCGCAGCTCGTCGAGCGCGTCCAGGTCCCCGGAGACCACGACCGACGCCGGGCCGTTCACGGCGGCGACCGTGAGCCGCCCGGCCGCGCGGACCAGCCGTGCCCGGACCTCGTCGGCGGGCAGGGCCACCGACAGCATGCCCCCGCGCCCGGCGATCGCGGACATCGCCCGGCCCCGCAGCGCGACCAGACGCGCGGCGTCGTCCAGTGACAGCGCGCCCGCCACGTACGCGGCGGCGACCTCGCCCTGGCTGTGTCCCACGACGGCGTCGGGCCGCACCCCGTGGGAGCGCCAGAGGGCGGCCAGCGAGACCATCTGGGCGAACAGCGCGGGCTGGACGACGTCGTCGCCCGTCAGGGGCTCACCGTCGGCCAGCCGGCCGATGAGGGAGAAGCCCAGGTGGGGGGCGAACGCCCGGGAGCAGTCGGCGAGCCGGTCCCGGAAGGCGGGGGCGGTCTCGATGAGCCTGGCCGCCATCCCGTTCCACTGCGAGCCCTGGCCCGGGAAGACGAACGCGATCCGCCCGGCACCCGCCGTACCGGCTCGCCGGACGAGGCCGGGCGCGGGTTCGCCGCGCGCCAGCCCGGCCAGGGCGCGCAGCAGCGTCTCGCGGTCCGGCGCGACGACCGCCGCACGGCGCTCGAAGGCGGTCCTGGTGGTGGCGAGCGAGTGACCGAGGTCGGCGAGGTCGAGCCCCGGGTCGCGCTCCAGCCTGTCCAGCAGCAGGCCCGCCTGCGCCCTGAGGCTTTCCTCGCCACGGGCCGAGACCGGCCAGACACCGGGAAGGTCCCCGCGTGCCACGGGCTCGGCGCCGGTGGGGCTCGCGGAGGACCCGGCGGTGTCCGGAAGAGCGGCGGGGCGTGAGGAGACGCCGGAGCCCAGGAAGTCCGGAGACCCCGGAGAACTCGGAGAGCCCGGGGCCGGGGCCTCGGCGAGGATGACGTGGCAGTTGGTGCCGCCCATGCCGAAGGAGCTCACACCGGCCACCCTCGGGCGGTCCGCGGCGGGCCACGGGCCGGTCTCGGTCTGCACCCGCAGGCGCAGTTCCTCCAGCGGGATGTCCGGGTTGGGCGTCTCGAAGTGCAGGCTCGGCACCAGCTCGCCGTGGGCGACGCACAGCACCGTCTTCACCAGCCCGGCGATGCCGCCCGCGCCTTCCAGGTGGCCGATGTTCGTCTTCACCGAGCCGACCCGCAGCGGTGTCCCCGGCGTCCCCGGCGTCCCCGGCGTCCCCGGCGTCCCCGGCGTCCCGGACACCCCCGGTCCTCCCGCGAAGGCCGCGCCGAGGGCCCGTGCCTCGATCGGGTCGCCGACCGGGGTGCCGCTGCCGTGCAGCTCGACGTACTGGACCTCCTCGGGGCGCACCCCGGCGCGGGCGTGGGCGCGCCGGACGACCTCTTCCTGGGCCGCCGCCTCGGGGGTGGTGAGCGTACGGCCGCCGCCGTCGTTCCCGGTCGCGGTGGCACGGATGACGCAGTGGATCCGGTCGCCGTCCGCGAGGGCCGCGGCCAGGGGTTTGAGCACGACGACGGCGCCGCCCTCGCCGCGCACGTACCCGTCGGCGCGGGCGTCGAAGGTCGCGCACCGGCCCCGGGGGGACAGCCCGCCGAAGGCCGCGGAGACCTCGGCGCTGTCGGGGCCGATCATCAGGTTGACGCCCCCGGCCAGGGCGAGGACGGACTCGCCGGACAGCAGGCTCTCGCAGGCCAGGTGCACGGCCACCAGCGAGGACGACTGCGCCGTGTCGACGGTGAGGCTCGGGCCGCGCAGGCCGAGCGTGTAGGAGAGGCGGTTGGCGATGACGCCGCGGTGCAGCCCGGTCATGGCGTGGGGTGTGAGCGCGGACGCGTCCCGCCCGCCCGCGAGGGCCGCGTAGTCGTCCCAGATCGCGCCCGCGAAGACTCCCGTACGGCTGCCGCGCAGGCTCGCCGGCACGATCCTGGCCTCCTCCAGCGCCTCCCAGCCGAGCTCCAGCATCAGCCGCTGCCGCGGGTCCATGAAGGCCGCCTCCCTCGGGGAGACGCCGAAGAAGGCCGGGTCGAAGTGGTCGATCCGCTCGACGAACCCGCCGCGCGGGCCGGCCTGACCGGGGCGGCCGCCGGGCGGCCCGGTGACGGCGTCCACGCCGTCCCTGAGGAGGGTCCAGAACTGCGCGGGACTCCCGGCCATGGGGAACCGGCAGGACAGTCCGATGATCGCGATGGCGTCGTGGCCGCCCCGCGCGCCGGGCTCGCTCATTCGTACACCTCACCCCCGTGAGAACACCCGCCCCCGTGGCGGATCAGGCCCCGCCGTCCCGCGTGGACGCGCCGTTATGCCACGTCAGCGGCGTAAATCACCAAGGCCCCCTTTAGCGAAAGATGATCTACAACACGCATAGTACGTCGCCAGGTTGCCGATTAAATGTCCGCCCGGTTACCAGTTATGGGACGACATGACTTCCCGCTCAATATGGTGATCGCGGAGGGTCTGACTTCACACCGCTCCTCCGATGTGGCCGATGCTCAGCACGGGTACCGGGGTTGACTGAAAGGTTGACAGAGAGGTGACCCGACACCGGTTTCGCGCGGAGCGAACGCACATGTATTGACACGTCGAATTACTTACAAGACCACATAGAGCCATTTACGGCCCTACCTGTCATCTCAAATGGTCAATCTGGTCAAGTCTCACGAAAGACGCAAAAAACAGCATCATGGCCATTGAAAGGGGACAACCAGCCCGTCAGGGCGGAGTACGGAACATCACCCGCACCGGAGCGAACCCAGCCCGAGTGCGGGCCTGCCCGGCGGAACTCGCCCCCTCGCTCCCCTCGCCACCGTCGGACTCTCCGAGGCCCTTGCCTACCATCCGCCGTACGCTGTACGAACGTGTCCGGGCCCGGCGGCGAAACAGGGCGTCAGAGGTCGAGGACGAGGTCCTCGCGAGGGCGCGAGCAGCAGATCAGCGCGTTGCCGTCGGCGGGGGCCTCCACCGGCTCCGGCGAGTAGCCGATCGTGCCGGACAGCAGGCCGCTCTCGCAGGTGTGGCAGACCCCGGTACGGCACGACCAGCGGGTCGGCACGTCGCACGCCTCCGCGAGTTCGAGCAGGCTCTCGTAGGCGGGGCTCCATGGGACGGTGAGGCCGCTGCGCGCGAACGTGACGGCGGGCCCGGTTCCCGGCGCGCCGGTGGGCGGGTGCGGGGGCCGGGCGGCCACCGGGGTCACTCCCGGCGTCATCGCCGCCTGCGCGCCGAAGACCTCCGTGTGCACGCTCGCGGGGGCGAGTTCGGAGGCGAGGAGGGCGGGCGGCAGGTCGCGCATGAAGGCGGGCGGGCCGCAGAGGTAGGCGTCGGCGGCGTGCGGGACGCCGAGACGGCCGAGCAGGTCGACCGACAGCCGTCCCGCCGTGTCGTAGTCGGCTCCCTCGCGGTCGCCGGACGCGGGGTGGCTGTAGCAGACGTGCTCGTGCGCGTTGGGAAGCCGGGCGCAGAGGGCCTCGCTCTCGGCGGCGAACGGGTGTTCCGTGCCGTCGCGCGTGCCGTACAGCCACCACACCTCGCGGGCCGGGCGGGTGGCGGCCAGGGCGTGCAGCATGGCCAGGACGGGGGTCGCGCCGATGCCCGCCGACAGCAGCAGGACCGGCGCGTCGCCCTCCTCCAGGGTGAACGTGCCGCGCGGCGCCGCCGTTTCGAGAAGGTCACCGGCCCGCAGGTGGGCGTGGAGGTAGGTGCTGGCGACGCCCCTGGGCTCCTGCTTGACGCTGATCCGGTAGCGGCCGGTGCCGGGAGGGCCGGACAGCGAGTAGCTGCGGACGACCGGCGGGCCCCCGTTCTCGGGGCGCAGCCGTACGGTGAGGAACTGGCCCGGCAGGGCGGCGGGCAGCGGTTTCCCGTCGTCGGCCTCCAGGGTCAGCGAGAACACGCTGCGGCTCTCGGCGTCGATCCGGGTGATCCGCAGCGGCCTGAATCCCGGCCAGGCGGGCGGCGGCCCGGCCGCGGCGGGTGTCAGCCCGGGGTTGCCCGCCGATCCCTTCTCCGCGCCCTCGCCGTCGGGCCGGTCGAGCAGGGCGCGCAGGGAGGCCCGCCAGCCCTCGCTCAGCGCGGGGATGCGCAGCGCCCGCTCCAGCCGGTCGCGGGGGTGTCCCGGCAGGTAGAGCAGGGCGTCGATCTCCGCGACGGATATCGCCTCCGGCCCTGAGGCGACCTTGACGATCTCGTCGCCCGCCTCCACCCGCCCTTCGGTGATCACCCGGAGGTAGAACCCGGGACGCCGGTGGGACACCAGCAGGGCCGCCATCCGCGGCTCGTTCATCCGCAGGCCCACCCGGTAACAGGTGACCCGGGGCTGGGTGACCTCGAACACCGCCTCCCCGACGCGGTAGCGGTCGCCGACGCACACCTCGTCGTCGGGCAGCCCGTCGACCGTGAAGTTCTCCCCGAACTGCCCGTAGACGAAGTCGTCGCGGCCCAGTTCCCGCTGCCAGTGCCGGTAGGAGTCGATCTGGTAGACCAGCACCGCGCGGTGCTCGCCGCCGTGCCCATTGAGGTCTCCCTGGCCGTCCCCGTCGACGTTCAGGCGGCGTACCGTACGCGGCCCGGTCACGGACCGCTTCCACACCCCGGTGTGCACCGTCGTGCCGTGCCACGGGACGTCCTCGGGCAGGCCGACGTTGATCGACAGAAGCGTCGCCACGTGTCTTCCCCTTTGCGAAGAGGCACCCGGATCCCTAGCAGGATACCTCGTTCTCGCAGGTCAGCCGGGGTATCGTGGCGCGGCCGGCCTCACGCCACGGCGTCGGCGTCGGCGGTGCCGGTGATACCGGCCGCCTCGGCGATCTCGGCGGTGTCGTGCAGGGCGGTCAGGATGGTCAGTATCCGCTCGGCGTCGGTGAGCAGGCTTCCGGTCACCGCCCAGCCGTGCGGCTGGTCCAGCTGGCCGGTGCGGACCTCCTCGGTCATCTGCTCCTGGATCGCGCCGGCCCGCTCCAGCGCGGCGGAGATCACCGCGTTCAGCCTCGCGGGCTCGTCGGTGGTGCGCATCTGGGCCTCGAGCGCCTGGGCGAGCAGGTCCA
This sequence comes from Streptosporangium sp. NPDC002721, assembly GCF_042888905.1. Lineage (NCBI taxonomy): Bacteria > Bacillati > Actinomycetota > Actinomycetes > Streptosporangiales > Streptosporangiaceae > Streptosporangium > Streptosporangium sp. NPDC002721. The sequence goes on along the minus strand of NZ_JBIAQI010000038.1, from coordinate 69,194 downwards.
GCAGCGCGGCGTAGTCGCGGGCGAACTCGTCGCTGATCCACGGCGGGCCGTCGCCGCGCCGGCGCTGGCGCTGATCGGCGTAGGCCAGCGCCCGCACCAGGGCGTGGATGTGCACGCCGATCTCGCTCATCGCCTCCAGCAGCCCTTCGTGGTCATCGTTCGTCTCGGGGACGCGGGTTCGGCGCAGGTTGTAGCGGCGGCTCTCCGCGCCGTCGGCGATGGCCGCGCTCGCCCGGGCCAGGTGGGCGTCCAGCCGGGCGGCGTGGCGCTGCCAGCCGGGCAGGTCCGACAGGTCACAGCGCTCGCGCAACCCGCCGGCCACCGCCTCCAGCAGCGCGGCGGCCTCCTTGCTCAGCCGGCGTACCGCCTCGTAGGGGCGGCGCCGGTACAGCGGCGGGAACACCATCGCGTTGACCAATCCTCCGGACAGCGCGCCGATGCCGGTGGCCACCACGTAGGCCAGCAGGTAGCGCTCCTGGGAGCCGGCCCCGAACGACAGCATCAACACCGCGGTGGTCGCCACGTCCGTGCCGTGCCGGCCCATCCGCCGCCAGCGCGCGGCCACCAGCGCCGGTGGCACGACCAGCACCAGGCTGAACGCGTTGAGACCGATCAGGTGGCCGACGCTGCCGGCCAGGATGACACCGGCGGCCACCGCGCACACCCGCCGCACCCCGTTGGTCAGCGTCTGGTACACCGTCGCGTGCACCATGATCACAGCGGTGGCCGGAGCGATCCACACCGTCTCGCGCGGCAGCAGGCGGTCAGCGAGGAACCAGGCCAGCACCGCGGCCAGGGTCGCCTTGGCGATCTGGCGCGCCTCGAAGCGCTGCTCGGAATCCCGCGTGCCCAGCCCGGCCATCTGCTCGCGCACATACCGCGCCTCCCGCCGGATCGCGCTGTACAACCAGCTCATGCTCTGATCAGCCATCGTTCGCCCTTCACCCAACGACCATGGTCCGGCGGACGGTGAGCGTCACGCCGCCCCACCGTCTCCCGCGCCCGCGGACATGTTGACTTTGTCCGCCATGGTGGGTACCCAGGAGATCGCCGCCCAGGCTGTCCGGTTCGGATTCGGTGGACGACGGGCCGATCACGGTCCGGGGCCGGTGAACGGCGGGCCGATCACGGTGATCGCGCCGGCTCAACCTCCGCAGCTGGAGTAGCGCCTGCTGCCGCGGTAGTCGTGGATCAGCCAGCCCCGCTCGGTCTCGCGGAGGGTCAGGGTTCCCAGGTCGTTGGGGTTCTCCGACGGCTTCTCGCCCTCGGGGAGGCTCCATCCCTTGCCGCGGTATCCGCTGAACGAGGTCCGTCGATGTCAGCCACGCAGAGCCTCCCGTACGGCGCGGAAGAGCCCGGACCGCGAGCCTGCGCACGCGGTCCGGGGTGCGTGCCGTCGCCTCACGCGGAGGCCGCGCCGGATCGGCCCGCCCCGTCCAGCAGGGCGTTGATCATATCCTGGAGCTCGGCGCGCCCGGTGGCGCCGAGCGCGCCGGTCAGCGCCCGGGCGAGCTTGTCGAGAGGGTCGTCCACCGGCAGCTCCTTCACCTTCCCGGCCAGCTCCTCCACGCTCCACAACCCGTCCTTGTGGATGTGGCCGCCGAGGGACCAGCCGTGGTTGACCGCGACCGTGCCGCCCCGTACCGACAGCACCTGGCCGGTGAGCGGGCAGGCCGGGCCGGCCAGGTAGGCGGCGACGGGCGCGACGGCGGCCGGGTGCAGGGGGTCGAACCGGTCCGCGGGCGGTTCCTGGCCCATGCCGGGAACCGCCTCCTCCCGCCCGATGCCGCACCCCGCTCCGGTGATGAGGACGACCCGTCCGTCCAGGCTTCCCATTCCAGACCAAGGAGGACGTGCTCCTGGCCAACGCCGACGTGCGCGTCGACCTGGCACTGGAGGCGATCGCCGGGCGCCGTAGCGGAGAGCCGCTGCCCGAGGTGCTGGTGCGGGCCACGGAACAGATGATCTTCAACGCCTGGGACAGCGACCTGCCCAGCGGCCTGGCGGCGCTCCGGGCGCGGCTGGCGGCCTCGGAACCGGCGCTGCAGGCCCGGCTGCTGCAGCGCTACCTCACCGCGCAGGCCGACCTGGCCCGGGCGCTGCAGCGGGCGTTCCCCGACAGGCTCGACGCGACCACCGCCTCCGCCCTGGTCGGCGCGATGGTGGGCGCCCTCAGCGCGTCCGCGCTCGACGCGCTGCGGCGCGGTGAGGGGCCCGACGAGGTACGCGACGCCATGCGGCAGGCCATGGCCCTGGTGGCGCGGTCCGTCACCTGACCGACGGCCCCGGCCGGTGAGGCCGCGGCGACGCCCCGCTCATCCGGCCTGCGGGCCGAGCACGTGCCATCGGATCGGCGGGGCCGATACGCGTCATCAGGTCGGTGAGACAAGCGTGTGCCACCGAATCGGCGGGGCGAGCGCGTGTCATCCGGCCGGTGGGGCGAGCGCGTGGCCGATGCGCGCGTGCAGTGCCCTGAAGCGCTCGACGAGCTCGGCCGGTTCGTGGACGGTGAAGTCGAAGCCGAGCAGGGTCACGTGCAGGGCGAGCCCGTCGAGGGAGTCCGAGCCGACCCACAGGGTGCAGCTGCGCTCGTCGACCGCCTCGATCACCCCGGTGTCGGCCGAGACCCGTTCGGCCACCCGTGCCGCCGGGGCGTACATGGTGAACCGCGCCCGGTGGCGGTACCGATCGACGCCCACGGCCCAGGAGGCGTAGTCGCCGATGTCGTCGGCGGGCGGCTCGCGGGGGCTGAACCGAGGGCCCGCCGGGGTCCGGGGCAGCAGCCGGTCGACCCGGAAGGTCCGCCAGTCCGTCCGGTCGAGGTCGTAGGCCACCAGGTACCAGCGGCGCCCGGCGTGGACGAGCTTGTGCGGCTCGACCGTGCGGGTGCTCTCGGTGCCGTCATGGCTGCGGTAGTCCATCCGCAGCCCCCGGTGGTCGCGGCAGGCCGCGGCGATCGTGGTCAGCACCTCGGCCGAGACGACCGCGCCCGGCCGGTGCTGGGCCACGATCGCCGCGTCCAGCGTCGAGACCCGGTACCGCAGCCGGGGAGGCAGGATCTGCTCCAGTTTCGCCAGGACCCGCACCGATGTCTCCTCGATCCCGGCCACCGTGCCGTCGGCCGCGGTGCGCAACCCCACCGCGACCGCCACGGCCTCCTCGTCGTCGAGCAGCAGCGGCGGCATGGCGGCCCCGGCGCCCAGCCGGTAGCCGCCGACGTTCCCGATCGTGGCGTGCACCGGGTAGCCGAGCTCGCGCAGCCGGTCGACGTCACGGCGCACGGTGCGCACCGTCACCCCCAGCCGCTCGGCCAGTTGCGGGCCGGTCCAGTCCCGGTGCTGCTGCAACAACGACAACAACCGGAGCAGACGAGCGGACGTCTCAAGCATGCCCCCCATTGTGCGTCGCAAGGAGGACAGTAACTGACCTCCTTGGCTGACATGCTCGTCTCAGTGATCGCCGCCGACCGGAGCGGAGGCCTGACGGCGCGGTGCCCGCGGGCCCCTCGCCGGAAACACAGGCATGGGCTCGTGGCCGAGCCCCGCGAGGCGGACACGCCCGGCCAGGACACCACCCGCGCACGCGGCCGCACGCCCCGTGCCGACAGATGAGGAGTCGTGTTGAACAGCGAGATCAAGCCGTTCCAGGTCCACGTCCCGCAGTCCGAGCTGGACGACCTGCGGCGGCGCCTGTCCGCCGTCCGCTGGCCCGTCCAGGTCCCGGACGCCGGATGGAGCCGCGGCGTGCCGCTGGAACACCTGAAGGAGCTGACCGAGTACTGGAGCACGACGTACGACTGGCGCGCGACGGAGAAGCGGCTCAACCGGCACCCGCAGTTCACCACCCGGATCGACGGGATCGACCTGCACTTCCTGCACGTCCGCTCACGCCACCCGCAGGCGCTCCCGCTGATCGTCTCGCACGGCTGGCCCGGGTCGGTCGCGGAGTTCCTGGAGGTGATCGAGCCGCTGACCGACCCCGACGACCCGGCCGACGCCTTCCACCTCGTGATCCCCTCACACCCGAACTTCGGGTTCACCGGGCCGGCCCCGGCCGGCTGGGACGCGCGCCGCATCGCCACCGCCTACGCCGAGCTGATGGCCAGGCTCGGCTACGAGAGGTACGGGGCGCAGGGCGGCGACTTCGGCGCGGTCATCGCACCCGACCTCGGGCGGGTGGACCCCGAACACGTCGCCGGCGTGCACGTCAACGCGGCCACAATCGGGTTCATCCCGCTCGGCGACGTGCCCGCCGACACGGCGCTCACCGACGCCGAGCGGGTCAGGCTCGAGCGGATGAACCGCTTCCTGTCCGACGGCAACGGCTACTTCCAGATCCAGGCCACCCGCCCGCACACGCTCGGTTTCGGCCTGGCCGACTCCCCGGTCGGCCAGCTCGCCTGGATCGGCGAGAAGTTCCACGACTGGGCCCACCCCGCGGGCTCGATCGGGGCCGACCACGTCATCACCCACGCGATGCTCTACTGGCTGACCAACACCGGCACCTCCTCGGCCCAGCTGTACTACGAGTCCATGCACAGCGGCAACTGGCCCACGCCTTCCCGGGTGCCCACCGGCGTGGCCAACTTCGCCGAGGACATCGCGCTCCGTTCCTTCGCCGAACCGCTCAACCACATCACCCGCTGGACCGAGTACGACCGCGGCGGGCACTTCGCCGCCCTTGAGGTCCCCGGCCTGTTCGTGGACGAGGTGCGCGCCTTCTTCCGCACCGTCCGCTGACCACCCGGCCAGCACGACGCTCGTTCCCCTCAGCCGGAGCATGAAGCCGCCCCCTCAGCGTCCGAGCATGAAGTCGCGGAGGGTGGCGGCCGGCCGGTCCTCGGCCTCGAGCGCCAGGCTGTGGCCGCACCGGTCGAAGACCTCGCCGCGTTCGGCGCCCTCGGACACCTCGCGCATCCGGTCGGCGACGAGGGAACCGAAGAACTCCGTCGCGCTCACCGTCATGATCGGCAGAGTCGGCTTCCTCTTCGCCGGAAGGGGCCCGCCGGGCGTCCGGGGCTGGGCGCGTCCCCGACGGCTCTCAGGACGACGCTCCGTAGCGGCTGGCGATCGCGGTGGCGCGATCGCGCAGGGAGTCGCGCAACCACCGCGGGGTCAGGGCCTCGGCGTTCGTGGTGAGCTGCCACAGCGCCCATTCGGCGTGTCTCGGGTCCTGGAAGGTCACCTCCAGCCGCAGCCAGCCGTCCGGGTCGGCCTCCCCGTCTTCTTCCGCGTGGACGGCGAGCGCGGTGCCCACCAGGTCCTCCCGCCGGGCCGGGTCCACCCGTACCAGCACGGTGACCTGGTCGCCGCCGGCCCGGAACCGCGTGCCGCGCTCCTGCCAGGCCCGGTCCAGATCGACCCGGTCCGGTCGCTGCGCGGGTTCGGCGAGTTCCTCGGCGGCCAGGATCCGGGACAGCCGGTAGGTGCGGTCCGCGCCGGACCTCGTGGCCAGCAGGTAGCCCCGGTCGCGTACGGTGACCAGGCCGATCGGGTCCACCGTGCGCCACCTCGGGCCCTGGTCCGCGGCCGCGTAGTGGATGCGCAGCCTGTGACCGGCGAACACCGCGCGCAGGACCTCGGCCACTACGGCGTCGGGCACCTCCTCGTCGACCAGCCGGCGAGAGAGGAGGTCGGTCTCCGGGTCGATGAGCAGCCGCTCGGCCGCTCCGGCCGCGGTGCCCCGGTAGCTCTCGGGCAGCGCGTCGACCACCTTGAGCATCGCCGAGGCGAGCGCCGAGCCGAGGCCGAACGCCTGCGCGCCGCGCCGCGATCCGGCGACCAGCAGGGCGAGGGCCTCGTCGTGGTTCAGCCCGGTGAGCTCGGTCCGGAACCCCGGCAGCAACGCGAACCCGCCGTGCCGGCCGCGCTCGGCGTAGACCGGGACACCGGCCGCCGACAGCGCCTCGATGTCGCGCAGCACGGTTCGGGTGGACACCTCCAGCTCGCGGGCCAGCGCCGTCGCCGACAGCCGGCCGTACTGCCGCAGCAGCAACACCAGCGAGACCAACCGGTCAGCACGCACACGAAAACCCTACTGAAATACACGACACAAGATGTCGTGATTTGCCGGGAAGCTGATCATCGTCACGAACAAGACGACGGCCACCGAGCCGATCGGCATACGTGATGTCGACGAACCGAACGGAGCTGACATGACAGTGGAACGAACGGCGATCAACCCGTGGGCGTGGTCGGCGGGGATGGGATACAACCAGGGCGAACTCGTCTCCGGGCACACCCGGACCCTGTACTGCGCCGGGCAGGCCGCGATGGGCGGCGACGGCGAGCCCCGGCACGCCGGTGACATGGCGGCGCAGCTGGCGCTGAGCCTCGACAACCTGGAGGCCGTGCTCGGCGAGGCCGGCATGTCCCTCGCGAACCTCGTCCGGCTCAACGTCTACACCACCGACGCCGACCGGCTCTTCGAGCACTACGGCGTGCTGGCGGCACGGCTGGGCGCCACCGGGGCGGCGCCGTCCACCACGATGCTCGGGGTGACACGGCTGGCGATCCCCGACCTGATGGTCGAGTTGGAGGGAACCGCCGTCGCGTGACGCGACCTCCCCCCGAAGCCGGACGCGGCCCCGAGACCTGCCACCGCCCGCCGCTCGCCACCCGTCCGGCGTCCGGCCGGGCGGACGGGCGGACGGGCGGACGGGCGGACGGGCGGACGGGCGGACGGGCGGCACCGCGTCACGATCGGGCGCCCGCGCCCGTTGCGACGCGTGAGCTCCCGGGGGTCGCGGCAGCGGTGATCGCCGGCGCCCTGGCCGGCGTCCCGGAGTCCTGGATCGGGCCCGCTCGTGACGGTGGCCCCGGGTGACGGCCGGGTCCCGTACCCGCTCAGAGCCTCCGGCGGTTCACCGCCGGAGGTGCGTGTTTCATCCCGATTCGTCCGTCGGGCATAAGATCGGCGACATGGCATTGCGGCTTGTTCAGATTGCGATGAACGCCCAGGACGACGCGGCACTCGGCCGGTTCTGGGCGGAGGCACTCGGCTGGACCATCTCCAGCGAGGAACCCGGCGTGACCAACCTCGAACCGGAGGGCTTCGCCTACCCCGACCCCGTCGCCGTCTGCGTCGACATCATCGCCGTCCCGGAACCCAAGACGGTGAAGAACCGCGTGCACGTCGACCTCGCCACCACCTCCGCGGCCCACCAGGCGGAGCTGGTCGCGCGCCTGCGGGCCCTCGGCGCGACGCCCGCCGACGTGGGCCAGGGCGACGTGCCGTGGACGGTCCTGGCCGACCCGGAGGGCAACGAGTTCTGCGTGCTGGAGCCCCGGGAGGTCTACCGCGACACCGGGCCGATCGCCGCGGTCGTGGCCGACTGCGCCGATCCCCGGGCCATGGCCCGCTTCTGGGGCCGGGCGATGGACTGGCCCCTGCACGAGGTCACCGACGACCACGCGGTGCTGCGCTCGGCCAAGGGGGTCGGCCCGTATCTGGAGTTCCTCCGCACGCCCGGCACCAAGACCGTGAAGAACCGCGTCCATCTCGACCTGCGGCCGTACGCCGGTGACGACCTGGCGGCGGAGGTGGCCCGGCTGCGGGCCCTGGGCGCCACCGACCTCGACCTCGGCCAGGGCGACGTCCCGTGGACGTGCCTCGCCGACCCCGAGGGCAACGAGTTCGACGTCCTCACCCCGCGCTGACCCGGACCGGCGGGGACCACCGCCGCCGGAAAACCGTTTGAGCCCTCCTTCCGCTGTCCCCTAGATTGCCTGCGGCCCCATCGCAGTGAAAACAGAGGACAGAACCGCGTGACCCCGCCTGCTCTTCAGACCTGACACCTTCTTCCGCTCACCTTCAAGCCGACCCTCCCGTCGGCTCCGCCGGGCTGCCCGCACGCGCCCGGTCGTACGGCGTTTGAGGCCGCGCGCAATCGGCCTCGTGTCAGGTCTAGAGAGATCATGTCTTCACAACCTCATATCGTGCTGTCCTGGTTCGTCCGCCGGACCAGGCTGCCCCTGCTGTCGCTGCGGTGCGTGGACTGCCCGTCGGAGTCGGCCACCACCGGCGAGGGCAGGTTCCGCGTCAACGCCAACGGCAAGCTGCTGGACGTCTGGCTGCTGGTCCGCTGCGTGTCCTGCGATTGGACGAGCAAGCTCACCGTGCACGAGCGAGCACCGGTCAGGTCCTTCGATCCGGCCGAGCTCGACCGTTATCACACCAACGATCCGGAGCTGGTGGCGTCCAAACTGCTGGATCCGCTGTTCGCCCGGCGCAACCGCTTCACCCTGGACTGGAAGGGGGCCTGGCGGTTGGACGCCCCGCCGGTACGGCTCGACGAGGCGTGGCCGGTCAAGGTGGAGGTCCTCTTCGAGGACCCGGTCCCGCTCCGCCCGGATCGGCTCGTCGCGCGGGAACTCGGCCTCAGCAGGAACGAGGTGCCGCGCCGGATCAAGTTCGACGTCCCGCCGCGCCGTTCGACGAGCGCCGGATTCACCTTCACCGTGATGGCCGAGAACTAGCGGGGACGCGGCCGGGACGAAGCCGTACGCGGGCTCACCCTCGCGTCACGGCGAATCCCGATCCGGCCGCGATCGTGCCGGGTCCTGCCCGGGTTCTGCCCGGGCAGGACCCGGGCAGGACGCGGGCAGGACGCGAGCAGGACCTGGGCAGGACGCGAGCGCGACCTCCACCGGCCCCGTCGCCCCCCACGGAACCGCTCCGCCTCAACCCTGGTGACACCAGCCGTGAAATGTGAAGATTGCAATCGTTTGTCCACCGATCGATAGGTGAGAAAGCATGACAGGCGATCACGCGCGCAGGGCCCTGGTGGTCCGGGGCGGCTGGGAAGGACACGCCCCGGTGGCCGCCACCGAGCTCTTCGTCCCCTTCCTCCAGGAGCATGGATTCGAAGTACACCGGGCGGACTCCCCCGCACCGTACGCCGACCCCACCTTCATGTCCGGCGTCGACCTCATCGTGCAGTGCTACACCATGGGCACGATCGAACCGGACGAACTACGCGGGCTCGAAGCGGCGATCCGCGCCGGTACCGGAATGGCGGGCTGGCACGGCGGCATCGCCGACGCCTTCCGCGCCTCCTCCGACTACCTGCACCTCATCGGCGGGCAGTTCGCCTGCCACCCCGGAAAGGACCCCGCCGAACGAGACGGCTCGCCAGCCGACAACTACGTCCCCCACACCGTCACCGTGCTGCCCGAGGCCGGAAACCACCCGATCACCGCGGGCATCGCCGACTTCGACCTCGTCACCGAGCAGTACTGGGTGCTGACCGACGACTACGTCGACGTGCTCGCCACCACGACCCAGAAGGTCCGCCCCTGGGACCCCTGGCACAGGGAGGTCACCTCACCGGCGATCTGGACCCGCGACTGGGGCGACGGAAAGATCTTCGTCGCCACCCCGGGACACGACCTCGACATCCTGCGCGACGACAACGTGCGCACCATCATCGAAAGGGGAATGCTGTGGGCCTGCCGATGAACGTCGGCGTCGTCGGGTGCGGATTCATCTTCGGCCAGTACCTCCGCAGCATCGAACGACTCACCGAACTACGGCTCGTCGCCGTCGCCGACCTGGACCTCGAACGGGCCGGGCAGGCGGTGCGCGAACATCCGGAGGTCGACGTGCTGAGCGTGGCGGAACTCCTGGCCGACCCGCGCGTCGACGTCGTACTGAACCTGACCGTCCCCGCCGCGCACGCCGAGATCACCCTGCGGGCCATCGCGGCCGGCAAGAACGTCTACTCGGAGAAACCTCTCGCCACGACCACCGCCGACGCCGCACGGGTGCTGCGCGCGGCCGCCGACGCCGGAGTACGGGTCGCCTGCGCACCCGACACCGTGCTCGGCACCGGCACGCAGACCGCACGCAGGGCGATCGACGACGGCCTGATCGGCAGGCCCGTCGCGGCGACCGCGACCATGCTGACGCCCGGCCACGAGCGCTGGCACCCCAACCCCGACTTCTACTACGCCCCCGGCGGCGGCCCGCTCATGGACATGGGCCCCTACTACGTCACCAGCCTGGTCACGCTGCTCGGGCCGGTGACGACGGTCGTCGGCGCCGCCAGCCGCACCCGGGCCGAGCGGACCATCGCCACCGGCCCCCGCCGCGACGAGACGATCCCCGTCTCCGTCGACACCCACGTCACCGGCGTGCTGATCCACGCCTCGGGGACACTGTCCACGCTGGTGATGAGCTTCGAGGGGGCGGCCACCAACGCGCCCCCCATCGAGGTGCACGGAGAGAAAGGCTCGCTCTCCATCTCCGACCCCAACCACTTCGACGGCCCCGTACTCCTGGCGAGAACGGGCGAGGAGGGCTGGCAGACCCTTCCCGCCACGGCAGGTTACGTCGAGGCCGGGCGCGGCGTGGGCCTCGCCGACCTCGCCACCACCCCGGCGGACCAGGAGCCCCGCGCGAGCGGAACGCTGGCCTACCACGTGCTCGACATCATGGAGTCCCTGCTGTCCTCGGCACACTCCACAACGGCGGTGACCGTCACCAGCACCTGCGAGCGCCCCCGGCCCGTGGCCGGTCGGCGCGACGCGCTGACGGGCTGACGGGCTGACGGGCTGACGGTCGCCCGTGCCGCGAGCGCCCGGTGGCCTCTCGCGGTACGGGCTACGCCGGTCTCTCTACGAGCGGCCGGCGACGGCCAGGTTGACGCCGAGTGCGATCAACACGGTTCCGGTGAGCCCGTCCACGGCCTTGCGCACGGCCGGCCTGGCGAACAGACGGCGCAGCGCTCCCACGATGTTGGCCACCAGGAGGAACCACAGCACGGTCCCCGTCACCGCGATCAGCGACAGCACCAGCGCGTCGCCCAGCCCGGCGTCACCGGAGACGAACTGGGGCACCAGCGCGATGAGGAACAGCGCCACCTTGGGGTTGAGCATGTTCGTCAGCAGCCCCTCGGTGAACGCCGCCGACAGGCCGCGCTTCCCCGGGTCGGGCAGATCCAGCCGCAGGTGGCCGCCCTCGCGCAGAGCCGAACGCCAGGCCTTGATCCCGAGATACAGCAGGTAGCCGGCCCCGACTACCTTGACCACGGTGAACGCCACGGCCGAGGCCGTCAGCAGAGCCGCGATGCCGCTCGCCGTGGCCAGCACCCAGACGAACACCCCGGCCGAGACGCCGGCCGCGGCCGCCGCCGTGCCGGGGCTCGCGCCACCGGGACGGCGGGAGCCCCGGCAGGACGTTGACTTTGTCGCAAGCTTTGACGCACTATATTGCTACAAAACTTGCGACAAAGGAGGCGCCATGACCCTCGAACCGTCACCGGACCCCGGCTCGCCGGCACGTGAGGCCGACCTGCGGCTGGCGGGCGAGTGGCTGGCCCAGCACGGCCTGACCGGTGCCCGGCCGACCCCGCTACTGGCCAGCCGGCTGGCGGTCCGCAGACGCGCCCGCCTCGCCGCTCATATCATTCTTGCCGTGCTGATCATCGCGAGCTCGCTCGCCGCCACTTCCGCCTTCGGCGGCCGCCAGCCGCGTCCCCCGCTGCTGGCCCTGACCGCGCTGGTGGCCGGACTGCTGCTGGCGCAGTCGCTGCTCGACCGGTGGGTGCGGCGCGTCGACCGGCGGGCGGGCGCGACGCTGTCTCGCAGGGCCGCCCATCTCGTCCAGCCCGGCTGGCAGGCCGTGCTCGGCCGGCCCTACGCCGTCTTCGTGGCGGTCACGTTCGCCGGTGCGATGGTGCTGGCCGGCAGCGCGCTGGCCGTTCCCGACCCCACCGTGCGGCAACTGGCCGTCGTGCTGCTGATCGGCCTGCTCGGCGTGACGGCCATCACCGCCATGCAACTGCACCACCTGCTACGGCGCCCGGTCGTGGCGCAGGACGAGGAATCGCTCACCGCGGACGTCATCATGCGCGTCGAGGACGCCCGTGAGCTCTCCGTACCGAGCGCGCAGTGGTCGCTGCCCATGGTGCTGCTGTTCGGCACCGCGCCCGGCTGGTGGAGCGTCGGCGCGGTCGCCTACCTGCTGCTGGGCCTGGCCGCGTTCGTCGTCCTTCAGTCCAGGATGCCGCCGAGTGTGACGGTGGCCCAGCGGGTCATGAGCGTCTGATGATCGTCATCGACGCGGCCTCGCCGGTGCCGCCGTTCGAGCAGCTGCGCGCCCAGCTCGCCCGGCAGATCCAGGAGCGCACGCTGGCCGTGGGCACCCGGCTGCCGACCATCCGCTACCTGGCGGCCGACCTCAGCCTGGCCGTCAACACGGTCGGCCGGGCCTACCGGGAGCTGGAGGAGGCGGGGCTGATCGAGACACGCGGGCGGGCGGGCTCGTTCGTGTCGGCCGCCGGCGAGGAGGGCCTGGAGCGGGCCCGCCGGGCCGCCGCCGACTACGCGGCCGTGATCGCCAGTCTCGGCATCGACCCGGGCGAGGCGATCCGCATCGTGCAGGCGGCCCTGACCTCCGGCGCGACGGCACCGGCCTCGCCATGACCGCGACCCGGCCGCGACCCGGTCTCGCCATGACCGCGACCCGGCCGCGAAGGTCACGTCACCGGACACCCCGCTTCCTGTCCGATCGCCCGCGGACGACGGTGGCCGTACGTCTCGCGGCGTCCGGTGAGGCCGAGGCTCGCGGGCCGTTCGTCCCGGGACGTGTTCGGGGTGTCGGCCGAGGTCCCGTTTCACGTACGCTCGGATCATGGTGCAAAGCCGGGCGGAAGACGTGGACGGCTACCTCGCCGAGGTGCCGGGGCAACGCAGGGAGGCTCTGGTCCGGCTGCGCGAGCTGTGCCGTACGGAGCTGCCGGGATTCACCGAGGTGATGGCGTACGGGATGCCCGTCTACGAGCGGGACGGCACCGGGGAGATCGGCTTCGCGAGCCAGAAGCAGTACGTCTCCTTCTACCTGCTGCGCGACGATGTCCGCGAGGCCTTCGCGGAGCGGCTGGCGGGCCATGACATGGGCAGGGGCTGCCTGCGCTTCCGCAGGCCGGAGAAGATCGACTTCGAGCTCGTCCGGGATCTGCTGCGGGCCACGGCGGCCGGGCCGGGCGAGATCCGCTGACCGCCGTGGCGCGGGTGGCGTCACGCGGGCCGGGCAGGGCCCCGTGGGCGCCGGGCGGGCCGGTCGAACCACGGCACGCTAAATCCGGGGCACGATCCCCTCGGTCCGGTCACGACGGGAGGTCGCGCCAGCGTTCGGCCGACGCCAGGGCGTCCAGGCTGATCCGCTCCAGGAACGCACCGCCCCTGGCCAGGCGGCGTCCCACCGGCGTGTCGAGCCCGAGCGTCCGCCCCGCCGCCTTCGCGATCTCCGCCGCCGCGAGCGTCTGCCGCGAGCCGATCAGCGTCGAGTGGTACCAGGCGTCGTCGTCGACCACGTAGACGTCGCGCCGCCGTTGCGGATCGCGTTCGCGCCTGATCAGCCCCTGCCGGGTCAGGTAGCCCACCGCCGTGGAGATCGAGGCGGGACTGACTTTCAGCCCGCGTGACAGCTCGGCCGCGGTGAGCCTGCCGTCCTCGCTCAGCCACAGGCCGATGAGCACTCGCGCCGTCATTCTCGGCAGGCCCATCCCGACCGCCATCTCGACGGCCCCCTCCTCCACCTCGAAGACCTCGCGGTCGCGGGGTCCGGCCGAACGCGCCGTGGTGTCGCGCCGCGCCCGCCGCGCCGCCGCCTGGTGTGCCCGCTCGGGGCGGTAGTCGCCGGGGCCACCGTTGCGGCCGACCTCACGGCTGATCGTCGAGGTCGGCCGGCTCAGCCGCCTGGCGATCTCGGCGTAGGAGCGGCCTTCGGCGAGACCGGTCGCGATGCGCTGGCGGTCCTGCCGGGTCAACCTTCCTTCTGACATCACACCATCATTGCGTTCGGCGCCACACAACGCAACACTTCATTGCATTCAGCTTCATCGTCAACGCACCAATTGAGCGGTTTCTACCTGCAGTTATGAGAATTGATCGATTGACAGAATTTCTGAAAGCAACGTAGCTTTCAATTGTGATGAACACGTACTATCGCGATGAGCCGGTCACCCCCTCTCTCGACCGCGCACCCGGCTGTCCCTTCGATCCCGCCCCTTCGCTCACCGCCCCGCGCGACGACCCCGGCCTGGCCGCCGGGCATCTCGCCTTCGGCCACGGCGTCCATCAGTGCCTCGGCCAGCAGCTCGCCCGCGTCGAGATGCGTGTCGCGTTTCCCGCGCTGCTCATCCGCTTCCCGACGCTGCGGCTCGCCGTACCGGCCGAAGAGCTGTCACCGCGCACCGACCCCTCGCAGGTGTACGGCGTGCGCGGCCTGCCCGTCACCCGGGACCGGGGGTGAACGCGATGGGAACCACGCGGAACTTCGTCTCGGTGACGGGGCTGCGCAAGTCCTACGGCGCCCACCGCGTCCTGGACGGCATCGACCTCGCCATTCCGCAGGGCACCGTCTTCTCACTGCTCGGCCCCAACGGCGCGGGCAAGACCACCGTGGTGCAGATCCTGTCCACCCTCATCAAGGCCGACGCGGGCGAGATCCGGGTGGCCGGGTACGACCTGGCCGGGGAACCCGACAGGGTGCGTGCCGCGATCGGCGTCACCGGCCAGTTCTCCGCGGTCGACAGCTTCCTCACCGGGGAGGAGAACCTGCGGCTCATGGCCGACCTGCTCCACCTCGGACGCGCCAGGGGCCGCGGGCGCGTCCGCGAACTGCTGGAGCGCTTCGACCTCACCGGTGCCGCGCGCAAGCCCGCGGTCACCTACTCGGGCGGCATGCGCCGCCGGCTCGACCTCGCCATGACCATGGTCGGCACGCCCGAGCTCATCTTCCTCGACGAACCGACCACGGGCCTGGACCCGCGCAGCCGCCGCACCATGTGGCAGATCGTCCGGGACCTCGTCCGGCAGGACGGCGTGACCATCTTCCTGACCACCCAGTACCTGGAGGAGGCCGACGAACTCGCCGACCGAATCGCGCTGCTCAGCCAGGGCCGGCTGGTGGCCGAGGGCACCCCCGGGGAGCTCAAGCGAATGGTCCCCGGCGGCCACGTCCTCGTGCGCTTCGCCGACCCCGACGGCTACCGCAGGGCGGCCGGCCATCTCGGCGCCACCTCCTGCGACGACGCGGCGCTCACCGTCCAGATCCCCGACTCCGGCGGAGTCAGGACGCTGAGGAGACTCCTGGAGTGGCTGGACGCGCATGCCGTCGACGTCGCCGAGCTGTCGGTGCACACCCCCGACCTGGACGACGTCTTCCTCACCCTGACCCAGGAGTCCACGACCCAGGAGCCCTCCCGATGAGAGCGATCACCCACTCGGCGACGATGCTGCGGCGCCAGGTCAAACACATCTGGCGCTACCCCACGCTGATCCTCACGTTCGCGTCCGTGCCCGTGGTGTTCCTGCTGCTGTTCGTCTACGTCCTCGGCGGCACCATGGGCGCGGGCATCGGCGCCGACCGCGCCGCCTACGCCGGATACCTCATCCCCGGCATCATGGTCACGACGATCGTAGGAGCCGCGCAGGGGACCACGATCTCGGTGGCGACCGACATGACCGAGGGCATCATCGCCAGGTTCAAGACCATGGCCATCGCCCGTGTCTCGGTGCTCACCGGGCACGTACTCGGGGCGATGGTGCAGACGTTCCTCGCGATCGCCGTGGTGACCGTGGTGGCGTTGCTGATCGGGTTCCGCCCGGCCGCCTCGGTGCCGGACTGGCTCGGCGTGATCGGCGTGCTGGCCATGTTCACCTTCGCGATCACCTGGCTGTCGGTCGCGCTCGCCATGGTGACCAAGGACGTGGCCACGGCCAGCAACCTGCCGATGCCGCTGATGCTGCTGCCGTTCCTCGGCAGCGGCTTCGTCCCGACCGAGTCGATGCCGGCTGGTCTGCGCTGGTTCGCCGAGCACCAGCCGGCCACCCCTGTCATCGAGACGCTGCGCGCGCTGCTGGCCGGGCGTCCGGCCGGGTCCGGCTTCCTGGAGGCGGCCGTGTGGAGCGCGGGCATCGCCCTGGCCGGTTACCTGTGGGCACGCAGGCTCTACAACCGGTGAGGTTCACCGGATTCGGCCCGGAAATCGAGGTGGCGGCAGATCGTGGCGCGGCTGACGCCGGGCCGGTGACGAGGACCGCGAGTTCGCCGTCGCGACGGCCGGGAGCCACCTGACCTGCCCCTCCGGTGTTTGTGGGATACCGGCGGGAAGTGGTTCCCGGACGCGCTCAGGCGAAGTAGTGGCCCTCCTTCAGGTCGGCGATCAGTCCCGGACCGGTCGGCCGCCATCCGAGCAGGTCGCGAGTGATCCGCGCCGAGGCGGGGCCGTCGACTCCCCAGAAGCCGCCGAGCCAGCCGACGTACTCCCCGGCCCGCTCGGGGGTGACGGAGACGGCGGGAACGCCGAGGTGTGACGCGAAGACCTCGGCGACCTCCCGGATCGGGACGCCCTCGTCGCCGACCGCGTGCAGCACCGACCCGGCCGGCGCGGACTCGAGCGCGAGGCGGAACAGGCGCGCGGCGTCGTCGCGGTGGACGGACGGCCAGCGGTTGGCGCCGTCGCCGACGTAGGCCGCGGCGCCCTTCTCGCGGGCGAACCTGACCGCGGCCGGAATGAACCCGTTGTCGCCGTCGCCGTGCGTGGCCGGCGGGAGACGTACGACAGAGGAGCGGACGCCGTGGCCGGCGAGCGCGAGGGTGTGGTGGGCGTTGCCCATCCGCCCGCCCCCGCCGCCGATCGGACCCTCGCGGTCCCCCGCGTCCGCCGGCCCGTCGCGTTCGGTGGCGACGGCCCCGGGCGGGAGCCCGAGCACGCCGAGGATGCCGGAGGCGATGACGAGGGGCTTGCCGGTGCCGGTGAGAGCCTCGCCGAAGGTCTCGATCGCCGCGCGATCGGCGTCGGTGGCCCCGGCGTAGTCGCCGGCGAAGGCGATGTCGTGCTTGAACGCGAGGTGGACGACCCCGTCGGACGACGCGGCGGCGTCGCGCAGGATGTCGAGGTCGTCGAGCGATCCCGGCCGGACCTCGGCCCCCGCGGCTCGCAGTGCCCGGGCCGCGGTGTCGGAGCGGGCGAGCCCGACGACCGTGTGACCCGCGGCGGTCAGCTCTGGAACGAGCCCGCGGCCGATCCAGCCCGACGCTCCGGTGACGAAAACGCGCATGGGGAACCTCCAGGACATGGGCGCCCGCCGGGCGGATCCGCGGCGGGCGGCCTCTTGAAGCCGGACACTATTCTTTGTACGGTCGTACTAGAAAAGTCAAGCCGAGACACACATCCGGAGGCAGTGATGGCGGGGCGGCCTGTCGACTACCAGCGGCGTGCCGAGTTGCTCGACGCGGTGGTCGACTACACGGTCGAGCACGGGTTCTCCGAGCTGTCGTGGCGGCCCGTCGCCGCCGCCCTCGGGGTCTCGCCCACGACGTTGGTGCATCGTTTCGGGACCAAGGAGCAGATGCTCCAGGCCGTCCTCGGGCGCCTGCGGGAGCGCATCTTCCAGGCCACCAGTGAGGCGGCCGGAGAGCGGCCCGGCCTGGCGACGGCCGTGCGCGCGGTCTGGGAACGGGCCTCCGCCCCTGACCAGGGCGCGGAGTTCAGGCTGTTCTTCGCGGTCTACGGGCGCGCCCTCCAGGCTCCCCGGCAGTTCTCGGACTTCCTGGAGCACGTCGTGGCCGACTGGATGGACGCCCTGCGCGACGCGCAGGGGCCGGACATCGACCCGGCGACGGCGACGCGCACGGCCACCCTCGTGATCGCCACGATCCGCGGACTGCTGCTCGACCTGCTCGCCACCGGCGACCGTGACCGGGTCCACGACGCCGCCGAGAGCTTCCTCGCCACCCTCGAAGGCAGCCCGTCCGGACGAAGCACACCCGAGCAAAGCACACTCGAATGAAACGCGCTCGGACAGAGCGCGCTCGGACAGAGCGCGGCCGCCGGAAGCGCGCGGGGCCGCGCCGAACCTCCGGCCCCGCGAGGTGATGCCCGGCACTGCCGAGCCTGGCGATCGACGACGGCCTTCGGCCTCCCCGGGCGGGCTCTCGTCACGCGTGTGGGCGCCGGGCCTGCCGCTTCTCCGGCCGTTCCTCCGGGTTCTCCGGATTCTCGGTTCTCCGGATTCTCGGGTGCGAGTGGTGGCTCAGGCGGCGCCCGGCGGACGCTCCACGACGCGGCGGCCGGCCAGCAGCAGCGCGGCGACGGCGGCGACGAGCCCGCCGGCGATGACCGGTGCGAGCGCCGCGAAGCCGAACGTGGCCGCGACCTCGCCGAACATCGGCGGGCCGAGCAGCGAGCCGAGGCTGCCCGCCTGGGCGACCAGGCCGCTGCCGACGTCGGCGTGGTCGAGCCGCTCCAGGATCAGCGGCAGGGCGGCGAAGACGAGGGCGGCCAGGAACCCGTTGGCGAGCGAGAGCGTCCCGGCGCCCGCGAACACGCCGGCGATCGGGCCGTCGCCGCCGTACACGAGCCAGGCGGTGGGCACGGCGAGCAGGCCGAGCAGCGCGAGGGCGCCGACCCGGGTGCCGCGGCGCAGCAGCATGCCGGCGAGCAGCCCGCCGACCGCGCTGAGCAGCGAGATCACCGAGGTGCCCGCACCCGCGGTGGCGGCCGACTGCCCGTGCTGCTCGATGAGGAGCGTGGGGAGCAGCACGATCACCGGGATGGTCACCAGCGCGGTCAGGCAGAACGAGGCGGCCAGCACGCCGGGCCACCGCAGCGCGCGCAGCCGGGGGACGGGCCCGGCGGCCGCCCGCGGACCGGCCCCCGGGCGGGGCAGCCCCAGCCATACGGCCGCCGCCATGAGGAGGGTGAGACCGGCGAGCAGGCCGATCCAGCCGCGCCAGCCGAAGGCGTCGCCGGCCGCGCCGCCGACGAGCGTGCTGGCGAACAGGCCCACGGACACGAACGTGGCCCAGATCGACAGGGCGGCGCTGCGGTTGCGTTCGTCGGCCAGGCGCAGGACGAGCACCGGCCCGGCGATGGTGACCAGCAGGTAGCCGAAGCCCTCGACGACGCGGGCGACGAGCAGCCCGGCGAAGTCGCCGACCAGGACGCTCGCCGCGCTCGCCACGGCGATCAGGACGAGGCCGTACAGCAGCGACCCGTGCGCGCCGAAGCGGCGCATCAGGTAGCCGCCGGGCAGGCCGAAGACGGCGCCGACGCCGACGACCGCCGAGATGACCCAGCCCAGCTGTGACAGGGACAGCGACAGCTGGTCGGTCACCGCCGGCCCGACGGGGGCGAACTTGCCCAGGCTCATGGCGGCGACGACGCCGCCGAGGTAGACGACGCCGATGGTCGCCCACCGCGAGCGCCGCCCGTGCTGCGCGGGCGCGTCCGGGGCTGGCTCAGACTTCACGGTCTCTCCTTCGCATGATGTCAGGGCCGCTCAATGGTCATCGTGCCCTCGCGTGCCGGTCAACCCGGTACGACCCGGACGACCCGGACGACCCGGATCGCGACGAGGCGCGGGCAGGCGGGCGTCCCCTGTCCCGTGGTCACGTCGCGTTCGTGGCGAGGATGCCGATCCCGGTCTCGGTGACGTTGACGGCGCCGGCCGACAGCAGGACGTCGATCGTCTCCGGCACGTCCCGGCTGGACAGCACACCCTGCAGGACGACCATGTTCTCGTCGGCCAGCTCCGCCCCGGCCCGCCACGAGCGCCCCGGCATGGCCAGGGTGACCTCCGGCAGGCGGTCGGCGGGGGCGCGGACCGTCAGCAGCACGTTCGCCGGGCCGGTCCAGGCGCCGCGCAGCAGCCGGGCGATCCTCCGGATGACGGCGCGCCTTTCCTCGTCGGCGTAAGCGGCGGGGTTGGCGACGAGCTGGGCGCCGCAGGTGCGGATCGTCTCGATGACGCGCAGGTTGTTCTGCTGGAGCGAGTGCCCGGTCTCCACGACGTCGACCATCACGTCGGCCAGCTCGGGGATCTTGGCCTCGGTGGCGCCGTAGGAGACGACCACCTCGGCGCGCAGCCCGGCGTCCTGGAAGAAGCGGCGGCCGATGTTGGGGTACTCGGTGGCCATGCGGACGCCGTCGCCGAGGTCGGCCACGCTGGTCGCCGGGTGGTCGGCGGGCACGGCGAGGACGAGCCGCCACGGCCTCTCGGTGTTGCGGGAGTAGTCGAACGACTCGACCACCTCGACCTCGGCGCCGGTCTCCTCGACCCAGTCGGCGCCGGTGAGCCCCGCGTCGAAGGAGCCGCTCTGGACGACGAGCGGGATCTCGCGCGGCTTGTAGAACGCGACCCGCACGGTGCCCGCGTACTCGATGGTGCCCCGGTAGGAACGTTCGGAGGACCGTCGCACGTCGAGGCCGGCGGCCGCGAAGAGCTCCAGGGCCCGCCGCTCCAGGGATCCCGTCGGCAGGGCGAGCGAGATCATGCCTCCTCCTTCGCATGTCGGACTGCGTACTGGACCGGGTCCCGGACCGCGTGTCAGACGTGGAGCAGCCGGTCTATGCCGATGATCGGCGGCGTCGCCAGCTCGGCGGGGCGCACCTCGATCTCGCCGACGACGAGGTCGGTGGGCCAGGAGTCGACGATGCTGCCGACGCAGCGGGCGACCGAACGCGTGCTCATCTTGTACGGGTCGTCGTCGCCGTCGAGGTTGGCGATGGCGCCGGGCGAGACGAGGCAGGCGCGCACGCCGTTGCGCCGCTCCTCCAGCAGCAGCGTCTCGACCAGCGCCTTCAGCCCGGCCTTGGTGGCGCTGTAGGCGGCGCCACCCTCGAAGTAGCGGGTGCCGGCGTGGCTGCCCATCGCGACGAAGATCCCGCGGCGGGCCCGCAGCGCCGGCAGCACCGCCTGGAGGAGGTGGAAGCCGGCGCTGAGGTTGATCGCCACCAGGCGTTCCCAGTCGGCCTCGCGCAGGTCGGCGATCGGGTCCAGGACCCGGTCGACGGCGTTGGACACGCAGACGTCCAGCCGCCCCGCCTCGGCCAGGACGCCGGCGACGGCCCGCCTGATCTCCGCGGGCCGGGACACGTCGCAGCGCCGTTCGCCGAGCCAGTCCGCGCCGGCGAGGGAGCGGTTCAGGGAGAACACGCGGAACCCGCGCCCGCGCAGTTCCTCGGCGATGGCCAGGCCGCTGCCCCGGTTGGTACCGGTGATCAGTGCCACCCTGCCGCCGTCCGAGCCGTCATCTGATGACATCGAGGATGCGACTCCACTGGTTGACGATCTCGTCGGCGTCGACGCCGTTGCGGAACAGGTCCTTGTCCAGCGAGGACCCGTCCTCGTGCCGCAGCCGCATGCAGTCCTGGGAGATCTCGGAGATGACGGTGAGGCCGCCCTCGGCGGTGACGCCGAAGATGAGGCACATGTCCCAGACGTCCACGGGGTGCAGCCAGGAGCGCAGCGTCTCGTTGACGGTCAGGGCCTGCTCGCGCATCTCCTCGACGGGCAGCCCGAGGACGCGCAGGTAGTCCTCGCCGATCGGCTGGTCCTCCGGGTCGACCCGGTAGTCGAACTTCACGACCGGGCGCGGCAGCGGCGCGCCGTCCTCGAACAGGCCGGGGTACTTGCGCGTGGTCGACCCGGTGGACCGGTTCTTCACGATGACCTCGAAGGGCGGGGCCGGGCGGTAGTCGGCGAGATAGGTGTCCGGGCCGACCCGCGCACGGAACGCGCACGCCACCCCGGCCGCCTCGATGCGGGCCGCGGCCCTTTCATAGAAAGTCAGCCGCAGCGGCCCGGTGCGTTCCACCATTTCGTCGCGCTGGTAGGTGAAACTACGCAGGCTGGGGACTATCTGCACGAGGCACTGCCCATCGGGCAGCCGCCACAGGCGTTTACTGCGCCCGACAATATCCGGCTGCACCGTTCCGGGTATTTCGGATATCGGAATTCGCCGGCTCGGTCCGTGGTCCACATCGCCTCCATATCGGAGTTCGGCTCGTCCCACCACTTCGACCGTTGCAGTCGTATTACGGCGTTGTAAACCTAGAAAAAAGTTCACCTTGACCCTGATCGGAGCCCGCCGCTACGGTCTCGGAAATTAAGCGCATGATCTTATTCACGAAATCCGGGGAGGGAGAAGATCTTGTCGCAAAATGAGCGAATAGCCCACTCGAAGATCACTCGTAAGTTCCGGTCCGAAGGACGCCAGCTCCTGTTCACGCGGGGAAAGGGGGGTGAGGTCTCGGACGCGAACGGGAAGACGTACATCGACTTCGTCATGGGATACGGGCCGGTGATAATCGGCCACTCGGACGAACTCTTCAATGAAATTCTGTGCGGCTATCTCGGTAACGGCGTGATGATGCCGGGCTACACGACCTTCCACTCCGAGTATCTGGAGCGGCTGCTCGGCGAGCGGACCGGCGACCGGGGCGCGTTCTTCAAGACCGCGTCCGAGGCGGTCACCGCGACCCTGCGGCTGGCCGCGATGCGCAACGGCCGGCTGGGGGTGCTGCGCAGCGGTTACATCGGCTGGCACGACTCCCAGATCGCCAACTCCCTCAAATGGCACGAGCCGTTGCACTCGCCGCTGCGCGGGAAACTGCGCTACACCGAGGCGATGCGCGGCATCGGCGAGACCGAGCCCGCCCTGAACTGGGTGGACCTGCGGCTGGAGTCGCTGGCCGAGATCCTGGAACGATACCGGGACCGGCTGGGCTGTTTCGTCTTCGACGCCTACCTGGCCTCGTTCACCACCCCCGAGGTGCTGCGGCGGGCCGTCGCGATGTGCCGGGAGGCCGGCCTGCTGACCGTCTTCGACGAGACCAAGACCGGCGGCCGCGTCTCACCGCTCGGCTACGACCACGACCACGCCATCGGCTCGGACCTCGTCGTGATCGGCAAGGCGCTGGCCAACGGGGCCCCGCTGAGCCTGGTGGTGGGCGACGCCGAGCTGCTGGCCGACGCCCAGCGGGCCCGGCTCAGCGGCACGTTCTCCAAGGAGATGATCGCCGTGTACGCGGCGTTGGCGACACGCGACATATTGGAAAAGCCCATCGGCGACGCGCCGGACGGCTGGGCCGAGATCGGCCGGATCGGCACGCGGGTGGCGGCCACCCTCACCGCGGCGGCCGAGGACGCCGGCGTGGCGGCCCTGGTGGGGGCCCGTCCCGTCCTCGGCGGCGGGATGTTCGAGCTGGTCTACCACGACGACGCGCTGCTGGGCGACAAGGTCAGGCGTGAGGCGCTGCTCGCCGCGCTCACCGGCGCCGGCATCCTGCTCCTCGAAGGGCACCCGTCGTTCGTCAGCCTGGCCCACCGGGAGATCGACCCGGAGGAGCTTCGTGGCCGGGCGCGCCGCGCCTTCGAGCAGTGGATCGCGACAGGCGCGAAGGTGGAGGCCGGCCGTGACTGACCGCCCGCGCCTGGCCCTGGTCGGCTGCGGCCGGCAGATGCGCCAGAACCTGCTGCCGTTCCTCCAGCGCGTGCGCGGCCACCAGATCGTGGCCTGCGTCGACCCCGACCTGTCCCTGGCCAAGGAGTTGCAGGAGGAGGCCGGGGCCGCGGTCTGCGTCGACTCGATCGACGCGCTCGACCTGGACACCGTGGACGCGGCCGTCATCGCGGTGCCGCCAGAGCCGTCGTACCGGCTCACCCGCCGGCTGGTGGAGGGCGGCGTCAACTGCTTCGTGGAGAAACCGGCCGGGCCCTCGACGCCCGCGTTGCGGGATCTGCACCACGTCGTGGACCGCGGCGGCCGGCACGTCCAGGTGGGCTTCAACTTCCGCTACGCCGAGACGCTGCGGCGGCTGCACGAGCTGAGCCTCGACGCCCGGGCGACCTCGTGCTCGGTGACGATCGACTTCTACAGCCGTCATCCCTCGGCCCCGCAGTGGGGCGTGGACACGACGCTGGAGGCGTGGATCCGGCACAACGGGGTGCACGCCCTGGACCTGGCCCGCTGGTTCACCCCCTCCCCCGCCACCCAGGTGGACGCGCACGTCATCCCGGGCGAGGGCGACCGCTTCCAGGTGAACGTGTTCATCCGGCACCGCGACGGCTCCCTGTCGACGTTGCGGATGGGCAACCACGTCAAGCGGTTCCTCGTGGGCGTCATGGTGCAGGGCATGGACGGCAGCCGCTACAGCGCCCCGTCCCTGGAGCGGGTCACCCTCGACCTGGCCGACGGCCTGCCGCTGGGCCAGGAGCTGCACGGCACGAAGAACCTCGACCACGGCTGGGGCCGGAGCGGCTTCGGGCCGGAGCTGGAGGCGTTCGTGGCGTCCTGCCGCGACGGCGCCCCCCGCCCGGAGGACACGCCGTCGGTCGCCGACGCGCTCGCCGCCTCCGTGCTGGCCGACCGGGTGATGGAGGAGATCGGCCGGGCCGGCGGGGACGGTCCGGGACAGCTGACGGACGCGGTCCACGCCTCCGCGTAGGCCGGCCGGTGACCACGGAGGGGGGCTCATGGGCCAGACGCGACCGGCGGGCCGGGCCGGCGGGACACGGCCGGTCGCGTCACCGGCCGTGTTCGGGTGGGTCGCCGCCCGGCTGCGCGTGCACCGGCCGCTGCTGCTTGTGTTCACCGTGGCGGCGGTGGCGGCGAACGTCTGCACGACGCTGGTGCCGGTCCAGATCGGCACGGCGTTCGCCGAGGCGACCGGCGGGCGTACCGACCTCGGCGTGCTCGCCGCCGCGGCGGTCGCCACCGCGCTGCTGGCGGCCGGCCGCTTCGCCGCCGACCTTTTGTCGCACGGTTCGATGGAGGTCGTCGCCCAGCGGGTCAAACGCGACGTGCGCGACGAGCTGTATCGCAGCCTGCTCGCCAAGCGCATGTCGTTCCACGACCAGCAGCGCGTCGGCGACATCATGGCCCGCGCCATCAACGACGCGCGGCTCGTCGACTACATGTTCAGCCCGGGTGTCGCCACCGCGTTCAACGCGCTGCTGGCCCTGGGGGTCCCGATCGTGTTCATCGCCTCGATGGACGCCCGGCTCCTGCTCGCCCCCGGCGCGCTGGTCGTGGTGTTCGCGATCGCGCTGCGCCGGCACCTGCGGCGGCTGCAGCCGCTCACGATGCGCATCCGGGAGACGTTCGCCGACCTGAACGAGCGCTTCTCCACCACCCTGACCGGCATCGCCACCGTGAAGGCGGCCACCCAGGAGGAGCACGAGCGGCTCGCGTTCCGGCGGGCCGCCGCCACCTACCGGGACGCCTTCGTGCGGCGCGGCCGGGCACAGGCCGTCTACCTGCCCGCGCTCAGCTTCGCCGTCGCGATGGCCGTCGGCGCCCTGCACTCGCTGTACCTGTACGGCCAGGGCGAGCTGGCGCTCGCGCAGGTCGTCACCTACCTGGGCTGGCTGGTGTCGCTGGCGCAGCCGGTCACCCTCTCGGAGCAGGCCGTGCCGGTCGTGCAGGAGGGGCTGGCCGCCGCCGCCCGGATGCGGCAGATCATCGACGGGCCCGGCGACCTGGAGGAGACCACCGGCGTCACGACGGCCGTCGAGGGCGCGATCACCTTCGACCGGGTGACCCTGCGCCACGACGGCGAGGACATCCTGAGCGAGGTGTCCTTCCACCTGCCCGCCGGGCGCACGCTGGCCGTCGTCGGCCCGACCGGCAGCGGCAAGAGCATGCTGCTGAAGCTCGTCGGCCGCATGTACGACGCCGACGAGGGCCGGGTGCTGATCGACGGCCGGGACGTGCGCGAGTGGGAGCCGGGCGCGCTGCGCCGCCAGATCGGCCACGTGGATCAGGAGATCTTCCTGTTCTCCAAGAGCGTGCTGGACAACATCGCCTTCGGCGCGTCGGCCGGGACCGCCGCCGACGAGGACGTCATGCGGGTGGCCAAGCTGGCCTGCGCCGACGAGTTCGTCCAGGCGATGGAGCACGGCTACGCCACCGTGCTGAACGAGGGGGGCACGACGCTGTCCGGCGGCCAGCGCCAGCGGCTCGCCATCGCCCGGGCACTGCTCACCGACCCGCGCGTCCTCACCCTGGACGACGCGACCAGCGCGATCGACGCGAGCACGGAGGCGACCGTCACCGAGGCGATCGAGCGGGCGACCGCCGGCCGCACCACCGTGCTGGTCTCGCACCGGCCGGGCCAGATCCGGCGCGCCGACCTCATCCTGCTGCTGGACGCCGGGCGCGTCGTCGACCTCGGCGGGCACGACGAGCTGATGGCGCGCTGCGCGCTCTACCGGGAGATCTACAGTGACTGACCTGTTCGCGGGGCTGCACGCCGACTCGTACGACCGCGTGTACGGCAACCGCCGCCTCCTGGGCCGCATCCTGGCCTACCTGCGCGCCCGGCGCGGCACGATGCTGGGCTGCGCCGTCCTCGTCGTGGGGTCGGCCCTGCTCACCGCCTCGGTGCCCGTCGTCATCGCGCGGCTGATCGACGAGGTCGGCGGCGGGGCCGGGCTGGGCCTGTGGCTGTGCCTGTTCGTCGTCGCCGCCGCGGTGCTGGCGTGGGTGATGAACTGGGCGCGCCAGGCCGTCACCGCCCGGCTGGTCGGCGACATGGTCTACCGGCTGCAGTGCGAGGCCGCCGACGCCGCGCTGGACAAGGACGTCGCCTTCCACGACGACAACTCCGTCGGGCGGGTGCTCAGCCGGGTCACCGGTGACACTGAGGGCTTCGGCTCGGTGATGACGCTCACCCTGAACCTGCTCAGCCAGTCGCTGCTGGTGCTGCTGCTCGGCGGCGTGGTGTTCTGGACCGATCCGAGCCTGGGGCTGATCATCCTGGCCGCGCTGCCGTTCCTGCTGGGCACGGCGCTCGCCTTCCGCCGGATCGCCCGCACCGCGGCGACCGCCACCCGGCGGGTGATGGCCAGGGTGAACGCCAACGTGCACGAATCGATGATGGGCATCGCCGTCGCCAAGAGCTTCGGCCGCGAGCGGACCGTCTACGACGACTTCGACGACGTCAACCGGCTGTCGTACCGGGTGTACGTGCGCCAGGGGCTCATCTACGCGGTCATCCTGCCGGTGCTGACCCTGCTGGCGGGGCTGGCCACGGCCGTCGTGCTCTACCAGGGCGGGCGCTTCGCGACGCTCGGCCGGCTCTCGCCCGGCGAGTGGTACTTCGCGCTGCAGGCGCTCGGCATGCTGTGGCAGCCGGTCACCCAGGCGGCGGCGTTCTGGAGCCTGTTCCAGCAGGGGCTCGCCGCCGCGGAACGGGTGTTCGCGCTGATCGACGACCGCGCGTCCGCCGTCGGGCGGGGGCGGGAGCCGGTGGCCCGCCTGGACGGTGAGATCGAGGCGCGCGGCCTGCGTTTCGGCTACGGCGCGGACGCCCCCGTCTTCGACGGCCTGGACCTGCGGATCGCCGCGCGCGAGACGGTGGCGATCGTCGGCCGCACCGGGGGCGGCAAGTCCACCCTCGCCAAGATCATCGCCCGCGCGTACGACTTCCAGGGCGGCGAGCTGCTCGTCGACGGCCGTGACGTCCGCGCGCTCGACCTCACGGCCTACCGGCGGCGTGTCGGCGTCGTCCCGCAGCACCCGTTCGTGTTCGCCGGCACGCTCGCCGAGAACATCGCCTACGGCCTTCCCGGGGCCGGCCCGGCCGACGTCGAGCGCGCC
Source organism: Streptosporangium sp. NPDC002721 (assembly GCF_042888905.1). NCBI lineage: Bacteria > Bacillati > Actinomycetota > Actinomycetes > Streptosporangiales > Streptosporangiaceae > Streptosporangium > Streptosporangium sp. NPDC002721. Next base: position 41,798 of record NZ_JBIAQI010000038.1, on the reverse strand, counting down.
ATCGACCGGATCGGGCGCCGGGTGTGGACGCGCAGCATGCCGATGTCCCCGCACGACCGGCTCGCCGACGGCGGCCGGGGGGTGTCGGTCGGGCAGCGGCAGCTCATCGCGGTGGCGCGGATGTTCGTGCGCGAGCCCGACATCGTGCTCCTGGACGAGCCGACCGCCAGCGTCGACCCCCTGACCGAGCGGGGCATCCAGAACGCGCTGACGCGGCTGTTCGCGGGCCGGACCGTCCTGGTCATCGCGCACCGGCTGTCGACCATCCGGCGGGCCGACCGGATCCTCGTCCTCGACGGGGGCGGGATCGCCGAGGAGGGCCCCTTCGACGAGCTGCTGTGCCGCGACGGGCCGTTCGCCGCCCTGTACGCCACGTACTACGCCCACCAGGAGACGGCGTGAGCGGCCCCGCGGCGGGCCCGCCGCCGCGACGGTGCGCGCCACACCCGCGGGAGACGGCGTGAGCGGCCCCGCGGCGGGCCCGCCGCCGCGACGGTGCGCGCCGCATCCGCGGGAGTTCGACACGATCCAGCGGGAGGCCGCGGCCGAGGGCGTGCGCTGCGTGGTGGGCGCCGTCCTGGTCAACCGGCGCGGCGAGGCGTTCCTGCAGCGCCGCGCCCCGCACGTCCGGCTCTTCCCCGGCTGCTGGGACATCGTCGGCGGGCACGTGGAGGCCGGTGAGACGCTGTGCGCGGCGCTGGCCCGCGAGATCGCCGAGGAGACCGGCTGGCACCTCGACCGGGTCGGCGACCTGGTCAAGGTGTTCGACTGGGAGGGCGGCGACGGCACCCTCCGGCGCGAGATCGACGTGCTCGCCACCGTCACCGGGGACCTGGAACGGCCCCGCATCGAACACGACAAGTTCGTCGAGGCCGGCTGGCTGGACGCGGCCCGGCTGCGCGCCCTGGCGGCCGGCGGCGCCGAGAGCGGCATGATCGACGTCGCCCTGCGCGCCCTCGCCATGCGCTCCCCCTGGGGGGACGCCCCGCCCACCTGGAGACGCTGACCGCATGATCTCGCTCGCGCTGCCCAAGGGGTCCGCTCTGGAGCGGCCGGTTCTGGGCCTTCTCACCGCCGCCGGGATCGGCGTGCGCCGGGCCTCGGGCCGCAGCTACCGGGCGAGTGTCGACTACGGCGGCCCGATCCAGGTCGTCTTCCTCAAGCCGCGGGAGATCCCGCCGGCCCTGGAGAAGGGCGCCTTCGACTTCGGGGTCGCCGGCACCGACTGGATCGAGGAGACCGGCGCCAAGGTCGAGATCGTGGAGCCGGTGGCGGCGGGCGAGCCGTGGCGCCTGGTGCTGGCCGTACCGGACGGCGGTCCCGGCGGCCTGCCCCCGGGCGCCCGCGTGGCCACCGAGTTCCCCGACATCGGCCGGCAGTACCTGCGCGGCCGGGGGCTGGCGGCCGAGGTGGTGCACTCCTACGGCGCCAGCCAGGCCAAGATCCCCGAGCTCGCGGACGCCGTCATCGAGGTGCTCGAACCGGGCGTGTCCCTCCCGCCTGGCCTGCGAGTCCTCGACACGGTGCGCACCTGCGCGCCGCGGCTCGTCGCCGGGCCGCACGCCTGGCGAGACGCCCGCAAGCGCGCCCGGATCCAGCGGGTGGCCCGGCTGCTGGACTCGGTACGGGCGGGGGCGGCGCACGTGCTGCTGACGGTGCGCACGTCGGCGCGCGAGCTGCCGCGCGTCGCGCCGGCGCTGCCCCCGCGGTCCTGGCGCGTCGGCGACGTGCGCGAGGACGGCCTGGTGGTGGTGCAGGGGCTGGCCGCGCGGCACGGGGTGGCCGAGACCATCGACGGCATCCTCGCCGCGGGCGCGGCCGACGTCGTGGCGTCCCCGGTCGGCCGGGTCGCGACCCGTCAGCCGGCCCCTCCGTCGCAGAAGCCCACCGGCCGCGAGGCCGACCAGGCTGTGACCCACCAGCCGGCCCCTCCGCCGCGAGAGCCCACCGGCCGTGAGGCCGTCCGGGTTGTGACCCACCAGCCGGACTCCCCGCCGCGGGAACCCACCGGCCGGGGTGTGAATCCATCAGCGCCCCTCCGTCGCGAGAGCCCACCGGCCGTGAGGCCGTCCGGGTTGTGACCCACCAGCCGGGCCCCCGCCACGGGAGCCCTTCGGCCCTGAGGAGCGTGCCGCCCGTGGAACGCCGAATGATCGTCTGCGACCTGGACGGCACGCTGCTCGACTCGCGCGGCGAGCTGTCCGAACGCACCCGCGCGGCCGTGCGCCGCGTCCGGGCGGCCGGTCACGTGTTCGTCATCGCGACGGCGCGGCCCGTCCGCGACACCCGGCACGTGGCCGCGGCCCTGGACGGCGCGACCGGCGCGACCGGCGCGACCGGCACGACCATCGCGGTCTGCGGCAACGGCTCCGTCGTCTACGACTTCACCCGGGACGAGGTGGTCGACCACCACCCGCTCGCCGAGGCGGACGTGGCGACGGCGCTGACGGCGCTGCGCGAGCGCTTCCCCGGCATCCGGCTGGGCGCCGAGTGCCACCTGGAGCTGTGGCTGGAGGACGCCTTCGAGCTGTCCCCCGCGCTCGCCGGCGACGCCCGGCGGGTGCCGAGGCTGGAGGAGGCCATCGACCGGCACGGCGTCGGCAAGATCATGGTCCAGCTGGACGGGGCGGCCCGCCAGTACTACGAGAGCGTGGGCGTGCTGCTCCCCGGGTGCGAGGTCACCGTGTCGGCGGACGTGTTCTGCGAGGTGACGCGCTCCGGGGTGACGAAGGCGGCCGCCCTGGAGGCGATGGCCGTCCGGCTCGGCTTCGACCGCGCGGGCGTGATCGCCTTCGGTGACATGCCCAACGACCTGCCCATGCTGACCTGGTCGGGGACGGCGGTCGCGGTCGCCAACGCCCATCCGGCGGTGCTCGCGGCGGCCCGCGAGACGACCGCGTCCAACGACGACGACGGCGTCGCCGTATGGCTGGAGCACTTATCAGAGAAGCATTGACACTTGTCTGATGAGTACGCATTCTGATTGAAGTTCCGGCTTGGGAGGTGCGTCATGACCCGCCTGTTCACCCGGTTGTCGACCGTTGTCTGCCTTCTGTTCACACTCGTCGCCTGCGGAAGCTCGCAGGACGCCGCCCGGAAGGCGGGGGCGGACGGGCCCGCGGCCACCGGCTCCGACCTGCGCGTGGGCGTCGCCTACAGCCGGGGCGGGCGCGGCGACAAGTCCTTCAACGACTCCGCCGGGGCGGGCGTCGACCAGGCCAGGGCCAAGCTGGGCGTCGGGGTCAAGGAGCTGAGCCCGAACGCGGCCGGCTCCGACCTGGAGGAGATCCTGCGCCTCCTGGCCGAGACGGGCCACAACCCCGTCCTGGCCGTCGGCTTCTTCTACGCCCAGCCGCTCGCGAAGGTCGCGCCCGCGTACCCGAAGACGCACTTCGTCATCATCGACGACGCGACGGTGAAGCTGCCCAACGTCACCAACGTGGTGTTCCGCGAGGAGCAGGCCAGCTACCTGGTCGGGGCCGCGGCGGCGCTGAAGTCCGCCACCGGGCGGATCGGCTTCGTCGGCGGCGTGCAGACGCCGCCCCAGGAGAAGTTCCTGGCCGGATACGCCGCCGGCGCCCGCGCGATCGACCCGAAGATCCGGCTGTCGAGCGTCTTCATGACGCAGCCGCCCGACTTCAGCGGGTTCTCCTCCCCCGACAAGGCGCGGGAGGCGGCCCGCGGTATGTACGACAGCGGCGCCGACGTCGTCTACCACGCGGCCGGCGCGTCGGGGCTCGGCGTCTTCCAGGCGGCCAAGGCGGCGCGCAAGTGGGCCATCGGCGTCGACGTCGACCAGCGCCGCACCGTCGGCCAGGACCTGTCCGGCGTGATCCTCACCAGCGCCACCAAGCAGATCGACGTCGCGGTGCGCAGCGTCATCGAGGAGGAGGCCGCGGGCAAGGCCGTCTACGGGGTGCGCGAGTTCGGGCTCGACGAGGACGGCGTCGGCTACGCCACCACCGGCGAGGACCTCGCCGACATCCGGCCCCGGCTGGACGAGATCAGGAAGCGGATCATCGCGGGCGAGATCGACGTGCCGGTCGTGCCATGACGCGTCCCGAGACGACCTCCGGCGCTCCCCTGGTCGAGCTGCGCCACATCACCAAGCGCTACCCCGGCGTCACCGCCAACCGCGACATGAACCTCCTGGTGCGGCCGGGCCAGGTGCACGCCGTGGTGGGCGAGAACGGCGCCGGCAAGTCGACCCTCATGCGCGTCCTGTACGGCGAGGAGCGGCCCGACTCCGGCGACCTGCTGGTCGACGGCGTCCCCGTGCGGTTCCGTTCGCCCGCCGACGCCATCGCGGCCGGCATCGGCATGGTGCACCAGCACTTCCTGCTCGCCGAGAACCTGACCGTGCTGGAGAACGTGGTCCTGGGCGCCGAGACCTCGCGCATGGGGTTGCTCGACCGCCGCGCGAGCGCCCGCGCCCTGCGCGACCTCGGCGAGCGCTACGGCCTCGCCGTCGATCCCGGCGCCCGGATCGAGCACCTGGGCCTGGGCGAGCGGCAGCGGGTGGAGATCCTCAAGGCCCTGTACCGGGGCGCGCGCGTCCTGATCCTCGACGAGCCCACCACGGTGCTCGCGCCCGGCGAGGTGACGCGCCTGTTCGCCAGCCTCGCCGAGCTGCGCGCGCGGGGCCTGGCCGTGCTGTTCATCTCGCACAAGCTCGACGAGGTGCTCAGCGTCTCCGACCACATCACCGTCATCCGCGCGGGCACCGCCGTGGGCGAGTTCGCCACCGGCGACGCCGACCCGGGCGTGCTCACCCGGCTCATCGCCGGTGGCGACCTGCCGCCCGCCACGCGGAGCCGGCGCACCGGGAACGGTCCCGTCGTGCTGCGCCTGGACGGCCTGCGCACCGACGCCGTCCAGGGGGCCGCCCTGGAGCTGTCCAGGGGCGAGATCCTGGGCATCGCCGGCGTGCAGGGCAACGGGCAGTCCGAGCTGATCGAGGCGCTGGTGGGCACCCGCGAGATCACGGCCGGCACCGTGCACATCGGCGGCCGCGACGTCACCCGGCTGGGTGTGCGCCGGCGCCGCCGGCTCGGGCTGGCGTGCATCCCGGAGGACCGCCACCGTCACGCGCTGGCGCTGCCCGCCACGCTGTGGGAGAACGTCATGCTGGGCAGCGAGGACCTGCGCCGCCGCAGCCGGTGGCGCCTGGACCGCGCGGCCGCCCGCGAGACGGCCGGGGAGATCGGCGCCCGCCTCGGCATCGGCGCGCCCTCCCCCGACGTCCCCGCCGCCGCGCTGTCCGGCGGCAACCAGCAGAAACTCGTGGTCGGCCGGGCGCTGCGCGGCCGTCCGGAGGTGCTGCTGGCCGCCCACCCCACCCTCGGCGTGGACGTCGGCGCCCAGGCCGTCATCTGGGGTCTGCTGCGCGACGCCCGCGACGCGGGCCTGGCCGTCCTGCTGGTCAGCGCCGACCTCGACGAGGTGCTCGCCCTGAGCGACCGCGTACAGGTCATGCTGCGCGGCCGGCTGACGCCCGCCCTGCCGTCCGGCGAGCTCACCCCGGCGCGCCTGGTCCGGCTGATGACGGGGACGCGGTGAACACGGTGAACACGGTGAACACGGCGAGAGCCCGGATCCGGGCGGTGGCGCGCGCGCTCGCCGCGCCGGCGCTCGCGCTGCTGCTGGCACTCGCCGTGGCCACGGCGCTGCTGGCCGCGGCGGGCGCCTCGCCGGGCAGGACGTACCTGACGATGCTGGAGTTCGGCGTGCGGCCGGACTCGGTCGTCTCGGCCGTCAACCGGTCGGTCGTCTACTTCCTCGCCGGTCTCGCGGTCGCCGTCACGTTCCGCATGAACCTGTTCAACATCGGTGTGGAGGGCCAGTACCGCCTCGCCGCGCTGCTCGCCGCGGCCGCCGGTGCGGGCCTGGACCTGCCGGCGCCCCTGCACGTGGCCGTCATGTGCGCGGTCGCCGTGCTCGCCGGGGCCGCGTGGGCCGCGCTGGCCGCGCTGCTCAAGGTGTGGCGCGGCGTCTCGGAGGTGCTGTCGACGCTGCTGCTGAACTACGTCGCCACCGCGGTCGTGGCGTACCTGCTGGCCGAGGTGTTCGCCGCGGGCAGCACGACGGGGTCGACCGCCGAGCTGCCGCCCTCGGCCCACGTGCCCGACCTGAACGGCCTGCTCGCCCTGATCGGGGTGACGCTCCCCGGCGGCGCGGGCCTCGGCGGGGCCGTGCTCGGCGCCGTCGTCCTGGGCGTGGCCGTGCACCTGCTGCTCACCCGGACGCTGTTCGGGCACGACCTGCGGATGGGCGGGCTGAACGCCGCGGCGACCCGCGTCCACGGCGTCGACCCGCGCCGCATGACCGTCGTGACGATGCTCGTCTCGGGCGGGATCGCCGGGCTGGCCGGGCTGCCCCACCTGCTGGGCACCGCCCACCACTTCGGCCTGGACTTCCCGGCCGGGGCGGGCTTCACCGGCATCGCGGTGGCCCTCCTCGGCCGCAACACCCCGCTCGGCATCGCGCTGGCCGCCCTGCTCTTCGGCTTCCTGGAGCGGTCGGCGCTCATCCTCGACATCGAGGGCGTGCCCAAGGAGATCGTCACGATCATGCAGGGCGTCATCGTGATCAGTGTCGTGGTCGCGCACGAGGTGGTGCGCCGCGCCGGGCGCCGGCGCGCCGCGCGGCTGGTGCGCGAGCGGGCCGAGCCGGACACCGCGCCGGCCCCGGCACCGGGACGGGTCCCGTGAACGCGACGGCGCGGCGGCTGCTGCTAATCGCCCTCCTCGTGCTGCCGGCGGTGGCGGGCGTCCGCGTCCTCACCGGCGAGGCGCTCACCGGCTCCGGCGTGGTCGGCGCCGCGCTCCGCCTCGCGGTGCCGATCGGGCTGGCCGGCCTGAGCGGGCTGTGGAGCGAGCGCGCGGGCGTCGCCAACCTCGGCATCGAGGGCATGATGATCATCGGTACGGTGTGCGGGGCCTGGGCCGGCCACTTCCACGGCGTCTGGGCGGGCGTGCTGGCCGGAGTCCTGGGCGGCGCCGCCGCCGGCCTGCTGCACGCCGTCGTCACCGTCACCTTCGGCGTCGACCAGGTGGTGTGCGGCATCGCGGTCAACATCCTGGCGGCGGGGGTGGCGCGCTTCCTGTGCGTCGTCGTGTTCACCGGCCTGCCCGGCGCCGGGGCGACCCAGTCGCCGCCCGTCACCGGCGAGGTCGGCACCGTCAGCGTGCCGCTGCTGGCGGGCGGCGCGGGCACCGCCGACCTGCTGGGCGACCTGGAGCGCGGCGGCGTCTTCCTCCTCGCGGACGCCGCCGGCCTGCTGCGGGGGCTGCTGCACGAGGTGTCGTGGCTCACCGTGGCCGCCGTCGTGCTCGTCCCGGTCAGCGTCGTCGTGCTGTGGCACACCGCGTTCGGGCTGCGGCTGCGCTCGGCCGGGGAGCACCCGGCCGCGGCCGACTCGCTCGGCGTGCCGGTCCAGCGCATGCGCTACTGCGGCGTGCTGGTCTCCGGCGGGCTGGCCGGTCTCGCCGGGGCCTACCTCGTCACCGTCTCCTCGGGCCTCTACCAGGAGGGCCAGACCGGTGGGCGCGGCTTCATCGGGCTCGCCGCCATGATCTTCGGCAACTGGCGGCCGGTCGGCACGGCGGGCGGGGCGCTGCTGTTCGGCTACGCCGACGCCGTGCAGCTGCGCCAGGCGAGCGCCGTGCACACCCTGCTGCTGCTGGGCGCGATACTCGCGTGGACGGCGGCGATCGCCCTCGCGCGGCGGCGGCCCCGCCTGGCGGCCGGCACGGCCCTGCTCGGCGCCGCCGCCTTCGTGATCTTCGAGAGCACCGGCTCGGTGCCCACCCAGCTCATCTACGCCACGCCGTACCTGACCACGTTGCTGGTGCTGGCCACGGTCGCCCAACGGCTGCGCATGCCCGCCTACGTCGGCCTGCCCTACCGGCGGGGAGGTGTGTGACCGTGGCGCACGTGCGGCGGACCCGGCTGCTGGCCTACCTGGACCGCTGGTCCGCCTCGCCCGGACAGCACGTGACCGTGCACGCGAGCGGGCCCGCCGGGGCCGGGGAGGTCGAGCTGACCGACCTGGTGAGCCAGGCCGTGCTCGGCCCGGCGACGCCGGTCACCGTCGAGCCGCGGCGCATCCGCACCGGCTCCCACCTGGAGGCCGCGGGCGTCCCCGCGCCCGCCCGCGGCAGCGTCGCGGTGTGGCTGCGCCCGCACATGCGCCGCGACGGACACGAGAACGGGCGCCGGGACGGGCGCGAAGACGGACACGAAAACGGGCGCCGGGACGGGCGCGAAGACGGACACGAAAACGGGCACGGAGACGGGCACGGAGACGGGCACGGAGACGGGCACGGAGACGGGCACGGAGACGGGTGCCGGGACGCCGGTGCGCGCCAGGTCGTGGCGGAGCTGGACACCGGTGGCTGGCGGCTGCTGGTCACCCTGGACGAGACCGGGCGCCCCGAGGCCGCCGTCGAGACGCGGTCCGGCTCCCTGCGCGTGCGGTCCGGCCCGGCCCTCCCTCACGGGTCGTGGTCCCTGCTGGTGGCCGCCTGGGCGGCGGAGCCGTCCGGCACCCGGCTGCGCCTGGCCGTCCGGGGCGGCGCGCACGACGACGCCGTCGCGCACGGGGCGGACCTGCCGCTGCCCCCGGCGGCCGCGACCCTGCGCCTCGGCGCGGGCGCGGATCACTCCGGCCTGTACGCAGGGCGCCTGGCGCTGCCCCTGCTGGCCGGGACCGAGCTCACCCCCGGCGACTGCGACACCCTGACGGGCCTGACCACCGGCCCGGCCCTGGTCCGGCACCTGGGCGCGAGCCTCGTCGCCCTGTGGGACCCGGCCGCCGATCCGGGCGCCCCCGCCGTCCCGGACGTCAGCGGCGACGGCCGCCACGCCCGCGCCGTCAACCGGCCGCTCGCCGGGCTCGCCGGCCCCGGCGGGGACGGCACCCGCACCGCCCTGCAGCTCAGCCCCGAGGACCTGGACGACGCCCGCTGGCCGCGGACGTGCGCGGTGACCGTGCCCGCCGGGACCGGCTCGACCGTGCTCGGCGTGCGGGTGCGCGCCGGCGGCGACTCGTACGTCGTCCCGCTCGTCGTACGCCCGGAGAGCCCGAACAGCCCTGACACCCCTGACAGCCCTGACAGCCCTGCGGGCCCGGCGCGCCCGGTCGCGGTCGTCCTGCCGACGTTCACCTACCTGGCCTACGCCAACCACCGCCAGTCCAGCGAGGCCGAGTACTTCGGCGACTACTCGACGGTGACCGACCGGCGCATCGAGCTGTCCGGCACCGACGCCTACCTCAACGAGCACCGCGAGCTCGGCCTGTCCCTCTACGACCAGCGGAGCGAGGGTGGTCCCGTCTACCACTCCTCCGGGCGGCGCCCGGTGCTCAACCACACGCCCGGCTACCGGTGGTGGATGACCGGGGCGCCCCGGCACTTCGCCGCCGACCTGTTGCTGCTGCGCTGGCTGCGCGCCGAGGGCTTCGCCTTCGACGTCCTCACCGACGAGGACGTGCACGCGGGCGGGGCCGCCCTGCTGGCGCGCTACCGCGTCGTGCTGACCGGCAGCCACCCCGAGTACGTCAGCGCGCCCGAACGCGAGGCCGTCGCGGCGTACGTGTCCGGCGGCGGGCGGCTCATGTACCTGGGCGGCAACGGCTTCTACTGGGTGACCGGCGTCGACCCGCGCCACCCGCACGCGATCGAGGTACGCCGCGGCCGCACCGGCGCCTGGTGGGACAACGAGCCCGGCGAGGACGTCCTCACCTCCACCGGGGAGCTCGGCGGGCTGTGGCGCGAGCGCGGCCTGCCGCCCCAGGAACTGCTCGGCGTCGGCTTCGCCGCCCAGGGCTGGGGCCCGGCGCCCGGCTTCACCCGCCTGCCCGGCAGCTACCGCGCCGAGGCGGCCTGGGTGTTCGCCGGGATCTCCGAACCGGTCGTCGGCCGCCACGGGCTCGCCCTCGGCGGCGCCGCCGGGGACGAGATCGACCGCGCCGACCCCGGCCTCGGCACCCCGCCCGGCACCCTGCTGCTCGCCACGTCCGCGGGCGGGCACAGCGGCCACTACCAGAACGCGCCGGAGGAGGATCACCTCGGCGCCGACGCCGTACGCGCCGACATGACGCTGCGCCTGACCCCGGCGGGCGGCGCCGTCTTCGCCGCCGGGTCCGTCAACTGGGTGGCCAGCCTCGCCTGCTGTGACGGCGACGTCCGGCGCGTCACACGAAACGTCCTGTCCCGGTTCCTTTCCCCGAAACCCCACGAGGAGTGACGTGACCGTCATCAGGACCAAGGCCCACACCTACCCCCATCCCCGTACCTCGGGCGAGCTCACCGAGGAGCACCTGAGCATGCCCGTCGCGGCGCTCACGGCGATCGCGCGGCACCCGGTGACCGTGTATCCGGACACCGCCGCCCTCTACCACCGGCTGGCCCGCGAGATGGCCGACGAGCTGCGCGAGAACAACCTGCGCGGCGAGCCCACCCGCTGGATCCTGCCCGTCGGCCCCAAGGCGCACTATCCGCTGCTGGCGCGCATCTGCAACCAGGAGCGCATCAGCTGGGCCGACGTGCACGCCTTCCACATGGACGAGTTCCTCGACCGGCAGGGCCGCCCCGTCGATCCGTCGCACCCGTTCAGCTTCCGCGGCTACTGCGACCGCAACCTCTACGGGCTGCTGGACCCCGGGCTGCGCCCGCACCCGGCCAACGTCGTCTACCCGGACGTCCTCGACCCCGACGCCTACGGTGCCCGCCTGCGCGAGGTCGGCGGGGCCGACACGTGCTTCGCGGGCTTCGGCTACCGGGGGCACCTGGCCTTCAACGAGCCGCCCGCGACCCGCTGGCACCAGTACAGCGTCGAGGAGTTCGCCGCCTCCACCACGCGGGTCGTCACCCTGCTCGACGACACGCTCGTGGCCCTCTCACACCGCCTGACCGGCGGTTACACCCAGGCCATCCCCCCGATGGCCATCACGCTGGGCATGGCGGAGATCCTCTCGGCCCGGCGGCTGCACCTCATCACCGACGGCGGCGCCTGGAAGCGCTACATCGTCCGCGTGCTGCTGCTGACGACCGAACCGGAGGTGCTGCTCCCGGTCACGCTGGCGCACCGCCACCCCGACGTGCGCGTCTCGGTGGACGCCGACAGCATCGCCCCGTGCGCGCTGGGGCTGGGTGCGTGACCGTGCTCGCGCTCGGCGCCTACACCCTGGACCTCTACATGTTCGGCGGTCACCTGCCGGCGGCCGGCGAGAGCGTCAACGCCGCCGAGTACGCCACCGCGCACGGCGGCAAGGCGGCGAACGTGGCGGTCGCGGCGGCCCGGCTCGGCGCGCCCGCGCGTTTCGCCGGCTGCCTGGGCGACGACGCCGACGGGCGGGCGGCGCTGGCGGCGCTGCGGGCCGACGGCGTCGAGGTGGGCGACTGCGCGATCGCCGGGGGTGTGGCCACCGGGCGCAGCTTCGTCTACGTCGACGGCGAGGGACGGCAGATCGTGATGACCTGGCCGGGGGCGGCCGACCTGCTGGCCCCGGCGCGGGCGGCCGCCGCCGCCGCGCGCCTGCCGGCCGGGTCGGTGCTCGTCCTGCAGGGCGAGATCCCGGTGGCGACCTCGTGCGCGGCGGCGGCCGCCGTCCCGTCCGGGGTCCGCGTCCTGGTCAATCCCAGCCCGGCTCCGGCGTTCCTCGGTGCCGGTGGGGCGGACCTGCTGGGCCGGGCCGACGTGGTGGTGCTCAACGAGGGAGAGCTGAGCCTGCTGACCGGCGGCCCCGCCACGGGCTCGCCGGAGTCGCCGGAGTCGCTGCGCCCCCGTACGAGAGGGGGCGCCGTGGTCGTCACCCTGGGCGCGCGGGGGGCCGGGGTGAGCGACGATCACGGCACTATGCTGGTCGGCGCACCCCGCGTGGACGCTGTCGACACGACCGGAGCGGGCGACGCCTTCACCGGCGCGCTCGCCGCCGCCCTGCGCGCAGGCGTGAGCCTGGCGGCCGGGGTCAGACTCGCCTGCCGGGTGGCCGCCGTCTCGGTCACGCGACGTTTCTGCGCTCCCAGCTACCCGTCCGCCGGAGAGCTCGGCCTCGCCCCTCTCCACGGTCCCCCGGCGCAGGAGATATCCGCATGACACCACGACCGCACACCCTGGCCGTCAGGATCCGCGACCGGCTCCGCCTCCTCATCGTCGAGCAGGGCCTGCGCCCGGGCGACAAGCTGCCGTCGGAGAACGAGCTGATGAGCCTGTTCGACGCGGGCCGCACCAGCATCCGCGAGGCGTTCAAGCTCCTGGAGCAGGAGGGCGTCATCCAGGCGCGCCACGGCGACGGCCGCTACCTCACCGCGCAGCCGAGCCTGGACCGCCCGCTGACCCGCCTGGAGGGCGTGACGGAGATGCTCGCCAGCCGCGGATTCACCGCCGACGACACCGTCCTGGACGTCGCGTCGGCCGAACCGGACCGCCACCAGCGCGAGGTGCTGCGGCTGGCGCCCGGCGAGACGATCGTGCGCCTGGAGCGGCTGCGCCGCCACCGGGACGACGCGCTGCTCTACTCGATCGACCTGTTCCCGCGCCGGCTCGTCCCGCTCCCGATGGACGAGGTCGACTGGTCCGGGTCGCTGTTCCAGCTCCTCACCGAGCACGGCCACACGATCGCGTACGCGGTCACCCAGGTCCGTGCCGTCACCCTCGACGCGGCGCAGGCCGAGCGCGTCGGCGGCACCGAGGCCGGCGGCGCGTGGCTGCTGCTCATCCAGACCCACCATGACAGCGCGGGGCGTCCCCTGCTGTTCTCGCAGGACTACCACCGCGGCACCGACTTCTCCTTCCACCTGGTGAGGCGCCGTGACTGACTCCCCCGCGACCGGCGCTTTGAACAGCGCGCGCCGCCGCCACGTCCTGTTCGACCACGACGGCGCGCCCGACGACCTGCTGTCGCTCCTGCTGCTGACCCGGTACGAGAACGTCGACCTGCGCGGTGTCGCCGTCACCCCTGCCGACTGCCTGCCCGAGCCCGGCCTGTCGGCCACCCGCAAGATCCTCGCCCTGATGGGCCTGGACGTACCGACGGCGCTGGGCGTGCTGCCCGGCCGCAACCCCTTCCCGCTCGCCTGGCGGATCGACGCCCTGCGGGCGGACGCGCTGCCCGTGCTCAACCAGCCCGGCCACGCCGTCCCCTCCGGGGACGCGCCCCCGGCGCACGAGCAGCTCGCCGCCTGGCTGGCGCGGGCACCCGGACCGGTCACCGTGCTGGCCACCGGCCCGCTGACCAACATCGCCTGGTGCCTGGAGCACCACCCCGGGCTCGCGGCGCGCATCGAGGAGATCGTGTTCATGGGCGGCGCCCTGGACGTCGCGGGCAACGTCCACCAGCCCGGCCACGACGGCACCGGCGAGTGGAACGTCTACTGGGACCCCGACGCCGTCAGGCGCGTGTTCGACTCCGACGTGCCGATCACCATGTTCCCGCTGGACGTGACCAACCGGGTGCCGGTGACCGCCGACTTCGTCGAGACCTTCGGCCGCACGTACGGCGAGCACGTGAGCGACCTGGCCGGGTCGCTGCTGGCGCTCACCTTCGGCACGCTGGAGACGACCGGGCTGCCCTACTGCTGCTGGGACAGCCTCACCACGTCCTATCTCGCCGACCAGGACATCTGCACCTTCGAGACGGTGCGCTGCGACGTCGTGACCCGCAGCGAGAGCCAGGGACGAATCGTGCGAAGTGCCGGTGGACGCGCGGTCCGCTGCGCCCGGTCGGTCGACCCGGACCGGTTCTACCGGCACTTCCTCACCACTCTCGCCCCGCGCGGGCGATGAGCTCAACCACAGAAAGGATCATGCGATGAGCACGAGCACGATGAATGCGAGCGAGCGGATCGCCGCGTCATCTCCTGCCGGCCGCCGCCGGATCCTGTCCGTCTTCTGGCTGGCCGAGGACGAGATCTCCTTCTACGGGCTGCCGCTGATGCTCCGCCGGGTACCGCACGTGGTCAGGGCGAGGGTCGGCCGAAGCGTGACAGAGGCCGGCCAGGCGCTCGGCGGAGGGGACTTCGACGTGGTGGTGCTGCCGGTCGCGACGGTGCCCCAGGTGGTGGCGGCCGCCGGTACGCCTCGTGGCCGGACCAGGGTGCTGGCGCTGATGCGGACCGAAGAGGCGCGCCACCTGTCCTCCCTGGCCGGCGACCACGGTGTCGACGGCTGCCTGCTGTGGGACGTGGTCAACGTCGCCGGACTGTCCGACGCCTTCGCGCACCTGCTCAGCAGCGATCCGCCCACTCCGCCGGCCGTGCCCGCCGTGCCCGCCCCGCCGGTCGTACCGCTGTCCAGGAACGCCGGGAGCGGCGGGAGCGGCGGTGGCGAGCTGACCGAACGGCTGACCGAACGCGAGCACACGGCGCTGACCCTGCTGCTACGCGGGATGAGCAACAACCAGATCGCCCGTGCCATGGGCATCTCGATCCACGGCGTCAAACGGCACGTCTCGAACCTGCTCGTGAAGTTCGACTGCTCCAACCGGACGGAGGTGGCACTGGTCGCGCAGCGGCTGGGGCTCAGCTCCGCCACCGGTGTCCCCCGCGTCAGCCCGGCGGTCAGGTGAAGGGCACCGCCCTTCCCGAATTCGCATATTGCCCGCACCCCGAAGTGACCGAAGAGAAGTGGAGCGACAATGGACGTCCCCCCCATGGAACTCAGTGGTCGCGTTCCCATCGTGCGCGCCGACGAGCTCGACGCCGACATGGAGAAGGCGGCGGAGGCCATCAGGGCCCAACTGACCGACTGGGGCTTCATGGCCGCCGAGGTCCCCGGCATCGGCGCGCGCGTCCGCACCATGATGGAGGAGTTCGCGTCGGCGTGCCGGTCGCCGGAACCGCGGCTGGCCGACTACGCGCAGTCGTCGGTGCCCCAGCTGTCCGTCGGCGGCACGCACGGGTTCTTCCCCTACAACTCCGAGATCCCGCGCCTGGCCAACGGCGTGCCCGACCCCAAGGAGTTCATCCACGTCAGCGGGGCGCTGCTGGCCGACCAGCCGCCCGGTGCCGGTGACGTCCTGCGCGCCTTCCCGGCGTTCGGGGCGGCCGCGGGCGGCGTGTTCGACACCGCGTTCCGGCTCATCTCCCTGTTCGGCGAGGTCGTCCGCGGCATGATGCCGCCCGGCACCCCCGAGCTGGACCTGTCGCGCGAGGCCACGAACCTGCGGGTGATCCGCTACCGGGACGTGGGCGACCGCGAGGTGCTGGCGCACGAGCACTCGGGCATCCAGATGCTCGGGCTGCAGCTGCCGCCCTCCGACCAGGGGCTGCAGTACGTCCTGCACGACGGCACCTGGGTGGAGCCGGTGATCGCCGGCACGGACGTGGTCCTGTGCAACATCGGCCGGATGCTGACGAGCGCCTCCAACGACCGCTTCCGGCCCTCGACGCACCGGGTGCACACCAAGCCCATGCCGGCCGGCTACGAACGCCTGTCGTCGGTGCTGTTCGCCTACCCGCCGCACAAGGCACCCCAGTGGAAGATGATCGACGGTGAGGTGACGATGCTCGACGCGACCTGGGGCGACTTCATCGACAACCGGTTCAAGGGCCTGGGCGACCAGAAGCCCGCGTCCTGACGGACAGGGGACCTCCCGGCTCGGGGGCGGATGCCGCGGTGCCGGGAGGCCCTCCCGGCACCGCGACGTTCACCGCTTCCTGCCCCGCCCCCCGGACAGGGCCACGGCCACCACGCCATCCACCGCGTCCGGCCACCGAGCCCGACACAGACACCCGTAAGATCACCGGTCTACGGGCAATTCTGACGGAAGTCTTACGGCTTGCCGTCGCGGTTGGCCCAACATCGTCACGGCTGCTCGAATGGCGGGGTGACCGATTCACGAGATGAAGCAGAGAGCGGCCCGCCCATCGCGCGGCGGGTGATGCTCTCGACGCTCGCCGCCGGTGCCGCCGGCCTGGTGGCCGCGCCCTACCTGCAGGACGGCTGGGAGAAGGCCCTCGGGGCCGCCTCCCAGAACGACCTCGGCGGGCTGACCGGGCTCCTGCCCGATCCGGGCGGCTTCCGCTACTTCAGCGTCGCGGGCTCGGTGCCACGAAAGGACCGGACGAGCTACCGGCTGACGATCGACGGCCTCGTCGACCGCCCCGCGACGTACACGCTGGACGCCCTGCGCGCGTTGCCGCAGACCCGGGTCGTCGGTGACGTGGAGTGCACCGACGGCTGGCGGGTCCCGGGCACGCCCTTCGAGGGGGTGTCCCTCTCGCACCTCCTGGACGTGGCCGGCGTGCGGCCGGAGGCCGGAGCCGTCCGGTTCACCTGCTTCGACGGCGTGTACAGCGAGAGCCTCACGCTCGCGCAGGCCCGCCGTCCCGACATGCTGGTGGCCCTGAGAATGCAGGACAAGCCGCTCTCCCACCCCCGGGGCGGGCCCGTCCGGCTCTACGCCGCGCCGATGTACTTCTACAAATCACCCAAATGGCTCTCCGGGATCTCCGTGACCGACAAGGTCGTTCCCGGCTACTGGGAGGAGTACGGCTATGACGTCGACGGCTGGCTCGACGGAGCCGACCGCTCCGTCTGAGCGCTCCGGGCGCGTGCCGCGCTTCACCCGCGCCGAGCGGCTGGTCCACCGCGCCACGGCCGGGCTCACGCTGCTGTGCGCGGGGGCGGCGGCCTGCCTGTACTTCTCGCCGCTGGCCCAGCTGGTCGGCCGCCGCCACCTGGTGGCCACCGTCCACGAGTGGTCGGGGATCCTGCTGCCGGTGCCGTTCCTGCTCGGCCTCGCCTCGTCCGCGTTCCGCGCCGACCTTCGCAGGCTGAACCGGCTGGCGAGGTACGACGGGGAGTGGCTGCGCGCGGCCCTCAGGGGCTGGACCTCACCCGACCGGCGGCCCGCCGGCAAGTTCAACGCCGGTCAGAAGATCTACGCGGGGTGGCTGGCCGGAGCCGTGCCGATCATGATGTTCACCGGCCTGCTGATGTGGTTCGGCGGGCTCCTGCCGGTGATCTCCCGGACGAGCGCCATCTTCGTGCACGACGTGACGGCCCTGGCGGTCGCCCTCGTGGTGCTCGGGCACATCCGGATGGCGTACCGGGATCCGCAGGCGCGGCGGGGAATGCGCACCGGGTACGTGGAACCGGCCTGGGCGAGAAGGCACCACTCCCGGTGGGTGACCCACCGGGGCGGGTCGCGGACCGTACCGCCGGGATCGCCGGAACCGTGAGGCCGGGCTCCCGCCTCCTGGGGCGGCCCCGGCGGGCTCGGCGGGCTCGGCGGGCTCGGCGGGCGAGGGAGACGGCGAAGGGCGCGAGTGGCAGGATCACCGCCCACCCCTGGTCGCTTTTTGGGTGCTTTATCCTTCAAAGCGGCATATAGGAACTGAGAACGGCTGCTACGTGAACCCCGACTTCCTCGACCTGCTGGCGGACAGCCACCTGCGCCTCGTGGGCACCCCGCTGACGGGCCCCGAGACCGCGACGCGCTGGCTGCACGAGGACGCCCCCTTCGGCCTGCTCGCCCACGACGCGGCGGACGACCCCCGCTTCACCTACGCGAACGCCACCGCCCAGCGATGCTTCGAGTACGAGTGGGAGGAGTTCGTCGGCCTGCCCTCCCGGCTCTCGGCGGAGCCGGACCGCCGGGAGGACCGCCAACGGCTCCTGGACACCGTGCACCGGGACGGCTTCGCGACGGGCTACCGGGGACGGCGCATCGCCAGGTCCGGCCGCCGGTTCTGGATCGAGGACGTGACGATGTGGAACCTGGTGGACGGGGACGGCGTGCTCGTGGGCCAGGCGGCGACCTTCCTTCGATGGCGGGACGCCTGAAGCGCTTTCACCCTCGTCGGCCGGCGAGAGGGTAAAGCCGAGATTGCTTTATATTTCGTCCGCTTTGTGGCGATTGTCACTATTTTAGGATTGCATACGAGCATTACAACCTTCTATCCCAATCGGATTGAGGAGGCGTTGCAATGCGCGCAGCGCGTATGCACGGCTACAAGCAGCCGTTGCGGATCGACGACGTCCCGGTTCCCGAACCGGGTCCGGGCGAGGTGCTCATCAAGGTCCGGGCCACCGGGATATGCCGTAGCGACTTCCAGCTCACCGACGGCTACTTCCCGCTGGAGCTCGACTTCCCCTACATCCCCGGCCACGAGGTGGCAGGCGAGGTCGCTCAGCTGGGCGCGAACGTTCCCGCCTCGGCCGGCCTGTCGGAGGGGGACCCGGTGGTCATAAACCCCGCCTGGGGTGACGGAACCTGCCGGCAGTGTCACGAGGGCAACGAGCAGCTGTGCACGGGGAGCGGAGGATGGATCGGCTTCGGGCCACCCGGAGGCTTCGCCGAGTACGTCACGGCTCCCTGCCGCCACCTCATCCGCATCGATCCGAACGCGGGCATGGAGCCCCGGTACCTCGCGCCCCTGGTGGACGCCGGGCTGACCCCGTACCGGGGGATGAAGAAGATCCGCGACGTCGGAAGGCTGGGGCCGGGACGCACCGTGGTCGTCAGCGGCATCGGCGGGCTCGGGAGCTACGGCGTGCAGTACGCCCGGCTGCTCGGCGACGGGGCCACCGTGGTCGCCTTCGCCCGCGACGAGGACAAGCTCGCGGTGGCGAGGCAGAACGGCGCCGACCACACCGTCAACACCCGCGGCAAGACACCCGACCAGGTACGGGCCGACCTCATGGAGCTGACCGGCCGCGGCGAGATCGACGCCGCCCTGGACTGCTCGGGAGCCCCGCAGTCACTCGAACTCAACGCCGCGCTCCTGGCGGCCGAGGGAACCCTCGTGTCGGTGGGCCTGATGGGTCAGCACGTCGAGTTCCCGGTGTTCTCGTTCGTCTCCGGCGAGAGGACCTTCTCCGGGTCCTTCTGGGGCAACCACAACGACCTCACCGAGGTCCTCGCGCTCGCCGGCCAGGGCCGGATCAAGCACACCGTCACGCCGGTCGGGCTCGACGACATCAACGACGGGCTCGACGCGCTGGCCCGGGGCGACGCGATCGGGCGTCAGGTCGTCGTCTTCGACTGACACGTTCACGCACGTTCACCGGCACGTCCGGCCGACCGACGCGTCCGGCCGACCGGCACGTCCAGCCGACCGGCACGCGGTCGCGCGGCCCGGCGCTCCGGTCACCTCGGCTCCCCGAGGGCGGCGACCGGATCGCCGGTCGCGGACGGCGCGGCGGCCGGGGTGACCAGGGTGGCCGGGGTGGCCGGGGTGGCCGGGATGACCGGCTCCGGCCGGGATCCGTTCGGGGGCGGGGCCTGGAGCACCGCGACCCCGCGGCGGTACCGGCCGGGCGCCACGCCGAACTCCCGCTTGAAGG
Organism: Streptosporangium sp. NPDC002721; assembly: GCF_042888905.1. Classification (NCBI taxonomy): domain Bacteria; kingdom Bacillati; phylum Actinomycetota; class Actinomycetes; order Streptosporangiales; family Streptosporangiaceae; genus Streptosporangium; species Streptosporangium sp. NPDC002721. Next base: position 22,505 of record NZ_JBIAQI010000038.1, on the reverse strand, counting down.
CGTTGCCGAAGGCGAACTCCGACCCGTACCCCACCCGCTCGGCCACCTCCGCCACCGACGCGTCGGACTCGCGCAGCATGCGCGCCCCGCTCGCCAGCCGCCACCAGGTCAGGTACGCCAGCGGCGGCTGCCCGACCAGGCCCGCGAAGCGGCGGGCGAAGCCGGCGCGCGACATGCCCGCGTGGGCGCCGAGCGACTCGACCGTCCAGCGGCGGGCCGGGTCGTGGTGGACGGCGTCGAGCGCGCGGCCGACGACGGGATCGGCCAGCGCGGCGGCCCAGCCCGACAGCGTGCAGGGCTCGTCCTGGGTGTCGAAGTAGGCCCGCAGGACGTACAGCTGCAGCATGTCGAGCAGGGACGACACGACGGCGTCGGTGCCGGGGCGCGGGGTGTCGATCTCGGCGGCCAGCAGCTCGACGGCGGCCCGCAGCTCCGGACGGCGGCCGAGCGTCGCGGGCAGGTGGATCAGGCCGGGCAGCGAGCCCAGGATCGGGTGGGTCCTGTCGAGGTCGAGCCGGTAGGCGCAGGACAGGATCACCGTCTCGGCCCCGGCGCCGTCGAAACCGGCCGAGGCGAACAGCTCGGCATGCGGGCCGCAGTCCGACTCGACCAGCGGCCTTGAGGGGTCGTCGGCCAGCCCGAACGGGTCGCCGCGCGGCAGGAACACCAGGTCGCCCACGCTCAGCGGGACGGGCTCGCCGTCGGAGGGAATGAGCCAGCAGGACCCGCGCAGCACCACCTGGAAGCCCGCGGACTCGGGCAGCGCGTGAAACGCCACCCCCCAGGGCGCCCGCCAGGAGACACGGGAGGAGGTGGGGCGCCCGCATCGCATGAAGGCCATGACGTCGCTCAGCATGTCCATGCGCCGAGTCTATGGCCTGAGACGCTGGCGTATAAATGGTAGACAGAAGCGCATTCACTATCTCATCGAGTCTCCCTACCGTGGTTCACGTAACCGAGCGAGGGAGATTGACATGTTGAAGGTGGGCATCATCCTGGGCAGCACCCGCCCCGGTCGCAACGGCGAGGCGGTGGCGCACTGGGTCCGCGACCTGGCGACCAAACGGGGTGACGCAGAGTACGAGCTCGTCGACCTCAAGGACTACGGCCTGGGCAACCTGGACGAGCCCGAGCACCCGGCCACCGGCGACTACCGGCACGAGCACACCAGGCGCTGGTCGGCCAAGATCTCGTCCCTGGACGCGTTCGTGATCGTGACCCCCGAGTACAACAGCTCCTACCCCGGCGCGCTCAAGAACGCCCTCGACTTCCTGTACGCGGAATGGAACAACAAGGTGGCCGGTTTCGTCGGCTACGGCGTGGACGGCGCGCCCCGGGCGATCTCGCACCTGCGGCACGTCCTGGGCATGCTCAGCGTGGCCGGCGTGTCGAACCAGGTCGGATTGTCGATCCACACCGACTTCGCGGACGGCTTCAAGCCCGCCGCCGTCCACGAGGACCGGCTGAACCTCGTCCTCGACCAGGTCCTCGCCTGGGGCTCCGCCCTGCGCCCGCTCAGGGCGTGAGCCTCGGAGCCTCCGGCTCGCCGGGGGCCGCCGTTCAGGGGCTCACTTGGATCCGAGCTTGGATTCGATCCGCCCCATGGGGGCGGCGCTCTCCGACAGGGCCCTCCGCGCCGCCGCCCAGCCGGCGTCCTCGATCCCCAGGGCGTGGCGAAGGTAGGCCCAGGTGACCCGCTGGATCAGGGCGACGCGCCCGGGGTTCTCGTCCGTCGTCTCGCGGGCCTCGTATCCGGCGATCCCGCCGAGCGAGTGTTCCGCCCCGAACAGGGTGAGCAGGCTCTTGTCACCCGGGCTCAGGAAGTACGGGTCGGCGAGCCACTCCGGCCCCCGGACCGACAGCGGCGAGTCGTCCCTGTCCCCGGCGACCACGAGGGCCGGCGTGGTCATGTTCGCGAAGTTCGGGTTCATGAACGGGAAGTGCTCGGCGGCGAACGGCGTCAGGTCTGCTCCCCCCTTCCCTGCCGTGGCGAGCAGCACGCCCGCCTTGATCCGCGAGTCGGCCAGGTCCTCCTCCTTCCCGGTCACCGGATCGAGGACACGCAGGCCCAGCAGGTTGCCCGCCGTCTGACCGCCGAAGGAGTGCCCGGCCGCGGCGACACGGCTGCGGTCGAGACGTCCGCCGAGACCGGGAACGGCGGCCTCCAGCAGGTCGAGCCGGTCGAGGACGAGCTTCATGTCCTCGACGCGAGAACGCCAGAGCCTCGGCGTGCGGGGGTCGTCCGGGGCGAGGCCCACCGTCCTGGAGTCGAGGTGGGTGGGCTGCGCCACCACGAAGCCGTGAGCGGCCCAGAAGTCGGCCAGCGGGCCGTAGCCGTCCGCCGACGAGCCGAAGCCGTGCGAGAAGACGATGATCGGCAGCTCCCGCCCGGTCACCGGCGCGGAGATCCTCACCCGCAGGTCCTCTCCACGCCCCGGCGCCTCAAGCACCACCGGCTTCACCGAGACGACGGGGACGGGAGCGGGGACGGGGACGGTCACGTCCGCGGCGGTCGTGTCTGATGCGGTCATAGGAAGATCCTCTTTCGCGTTTCCCGTCGGACAGGCTGGTCACGGTCTCGCTCCCCCGCTTCGTGCGGGGGTGTGAGCCGTCAGGGGATACGCTAAAACCTGACGTTGACGTCAGAGGCAAGTGATGTTGCCCAGCTCACATCGGGGAGACACGATGCGCATCGGCGAGCTCGCCGCCAGGGGAGGCGTCAGCGTGCGGGCGCTGCGCTACTACGAGGAGCAGAACCTGCTCGCCTCCGAACGCAGCCCCAGCGGCCAGCGGCACTACCCCGACAGCGCGGTCGACCGCGTCCGGCTGATCCAGCAGTTGTACGCCGCCGGGCTGCCGAGCAGGTCGATCGCCGATCTGCTGCCGTGTGTCGTGAACGGTGAGGCCACGCCGGAGCTGCTCGACGGGCTCTCGGCCGAACGGGATCGCATCGACGGCCAGATCGGCGAGCTGGTGAGCGTCCGGGACAGGCTGGACACCGTCATCGCCGCCGCCACCGCGAACTGGCGGACGGGTCAGAGCTGCCGCCCCCGGTAACCGGCGCACCGGCCGGAGCGGAGCCCGGTGTGCCGGTTACCGGGGGCCCGGCGCAAGCGGAGCTCCCGGCCCGAAGCGGCGGTTCAGTCGAGGATGTCGAGGATCTCGACGTACCCCTCGGTTCCGTGGACGCGGATCCGCTGCCCGTCCCGGATCAGCCGGGTGGCTCCCTCCACCCCCACGACGGCGGGCAGGCCGTACTCCCGGGCGATCACCGCCCCGTGCGTCATGAGGCCGCCCACCTCCGTCACCAGCCCGGCGACGGTGACGAACAGGGGGGTCCAGCTGGGGTCGGTGAAGGCGGTGACCAGGATGTCGCCCGCCTCGAGGTCGGCCCGCGCCATGTCCGTGACGACACGCGCCCGGCCCTCGACGGTCCCGGCCGAGACCGGCAGGCCGGCCAGCGCGCCGGGCGGGGCGTCGTCACGCCGGTAGCGGCCGGTGACGACCTCGCCGTCGGAGGTGAGGACCCGGGGCGGGGTGAGCGCCTCGTACGACCGGAACGCCTCCCGCCTCTCCAGGATGAGCCCGGCGTCCACCTCGCCGGTGCGCACGACCTCCCGCAACTCCTCGAAACGGAGGAAGAAGACGTCCTCCCTCTCGCGCAGGACGCCGGAGCGGACGAGGCGGTCGGCCTCCCGCAGCAACGCCTGCTTGTAGGCGAAGTAGCGGCTGACCATGCCGTACTTGGGATACTCCCGGTATCCGGCGAAGGCGCGGACGCGGTCGATCATCCGCTTGGTCTCCTCGGCCTTGCGCTCCCCCTCGGGCAGGGCGCGCAGTCGCGTCAGCACGTCCCGCTCCTTCCTCAGTGACTCCAGACGTCCCTGTTCGAAGCGCCGCTCGCCCGCGCCGGGCTCGAAGTTCCTGATGTTGCCGAGGATGGCGGGCACGAGCGTGGCGGGATGCTCGCTCCAGCGCGTTCTGGTGATGTCGATCTCGCCCGCGCAGCGCATGCCGTACTCGTCGAGGTAACTCCGGAGGGCGTCACGCGCCTCCGGCCCGCCGCTCAGCCCGGCCAGCTCGTCCAGGAAGCCGTCGCCCTCCCGGCCCTCGTCGGCGACGCGTCGCAGGAACGCCACGACGTCCGCGTGCGGCCGGATCGTGTCCGCGACGTCGAGGAGCGCGAGCCCCATCTCCGACGTGACGTTGTGGGGGACGGACTGCGTGAGCGCGTCGGCCGCGTTCCTCTCCCCCAGCCACTCCTCGAGGTGGTCGTTGAGCCACCAGGCCGCCTCCATCCCCGCCATGATCACCTGGTGGCTCCGCGGATCGAACAGGACGCGCCTCAGCTCCGCGAGGTCGGCCAGGACGAAGTCGAGCAGCTCCGGCCCGGACAGGGTCCGGATCTCGTTCCGCAGGGTGGCGACGGACTCCCGGCTGTACCGGATCAGCTCGGTGACGACGGCCGGGTCGGTCTCGATCGGGGCGGGCGGGTCACCGGCGGGCGCGGCGGCGGGCCCATCGCCCGGAAGATCCGGAGGGTCGGGAAGCGGGCGGACGAAGTCGCCGCGGTCGAGGACGCTCTGCAGCGCGTCCCGGATCAGCGGGTCGGACTTGCCCAGGGTCCCGAGGAGGTACGACCGGCCCGCGGGCGTCGCCAGGACGGGGGCGACGTCGACGAACAACCGCCCGCCCGCCTCGTGCATCGGCCGCGGGGTCGTCATCTGCCAGAAGGAGAGTCCCAGCGGCCTCATCGCGTCGGTCATCATCTGCTGGTGACCGACGGAGACGTAGAGGTGGTTGTCCTGGTCGCCGGTCTCGGGGACGGGGAACAGGGTGGTGATCGGCCGGCTCTGGACGATGTGGAAGTCGTCGCCGACCAGGCACCACTCGATGTCCTGGGGCCTGCCGAAGCGCGCCTCGATGCTCCGGCCCAGCCGTACCAGGCGCACGACCTGCGCGTCCGTCAGGGCCGGTCGCGTCTGCCGCTCCGATTCGACCGGCGCGTCCCGGATTCCGCCTTCCGGTGACGCCTGGACGGACCTCGGCTTGGTGGCGACCGCCGCGCTGACGACCTGGTCGTCGCGCACCGTGTAGACGTCCCCGGCGACAAGGCCGGAGACGAGCGCCTCACCGAGCCCCCAGACGGCCTCCACGGTGGCGGCCTTCCGGTTCGAGGTCACGGGATCCGCGGTGAAGAGGATCCCGGCCGCGTCCGGGAAGACCATCCGCTGCACGACCACGGCCATCCGCACCCCGCGGTGGTCGAAGCCGTTGCGGCGCCGGTAGGTCACCGCCCGCTCGGTGAACAGCGAGGCCCAGCACCTCCGGACGTGCCGGACGACCTCCGGCAGGCCCGCGATGTTCAGGTACGAGTCCTGCTGGCCAGCGAAGGACGCGGTCGGCAGGTCCTCGGCCGTCGCGCTGGAACGCACCGCGTAGGAGTCCCGCTCCCCGGGCCCCCGCTCCCCGAGCCCCCGCTCCCCGAGCCGGGCGAGCGATTCGCCGATCGCCGCCACGAGGTCGTCGGGAACGGCGACCTCCTCGATGGCGCGGCGGACCTCGGCGCTCAGGGTACGGATCGCCTCGCGGTCGTCCGGTTCCACGCGCGACAGCAGGTCGAGCCGGGCGTCGATCGACGGCGCCCCGGCCACGATCCGCCGGAAGGCCTCCGTCGTGACGCAGAAGCCGTCCGGCACGCGGACGCCGTCGATTCGCGAGAGCTCTCCCAGGTGCACCCCCTTTCCTCCGACGTCCGCGATGTTCGTCGAGTCGATCTCCTCGAAACCCAGCACGTAACCCAATTCCGTCGCCCCATCCTTCGTCGGGTCGGTTCGCAACGGGCAAGTATGGGGCACTTCTCGATGTCTCATGAGGCGCACGGATCTGGTACAAAATGAAAGTGGCGGGAGGTGGCGCGCGGCCCGGCCTCGCTCGTACCGGCCTCGCCCATGCCTGCCTCCCCGGCCGCCGTTCACACTCGCGGGCCGCTCCTCCGGATCACACGTCGAGGTCCCGTCACACGTCCCAGGTGACCGGCAGGCTCTTAACCCCGTAGACGTCCGCGATCTCCGGGCGCAGGGCGACCTCCTCCGCCGGTACGGCCAGACGCAGGGTGGGGAAGCGGTTGATCAGCGCGGGAAAGGCGACCCGCATCTCGACGCGGGCCAGCTGCTGGCCCAGGCACTGGTGGATGCCGTGGCCGAAGGCCAGGTGCCCGCCGTCCCGCCTGCGCAGGTCGAGCACGTGGGGGTCGGTGAAGCGCTCGGGGTCGCGGTTGGCGGTGCTGTAGGACAGGATGACCGTCGTACCGGCCTTTATGGTCCGGCCGCCCAGCTCGACGTCCTCCAGTGTCGTTCTCATGAGGGTCTTGACGACGCTGAGGTAGCGCAGCAGTTCCTCCACGGCCTGGTCGGTGAGCGTGGGATCGGCGCGCAGCGCCGCCAGCTGCTCCGGGTTGCGCAGCAGCGCGAAGGTGCCCAGCGCCAGCATGTTCGCGGTGGTGTCGAACCCGGCCGACAGCAGCACCAGGGCGATCCCCCGCAGCTCCTCGTCGGTCAGGTCGCTGTCGAGCAGGTCGCTGAGCACGTCGTCGGTGGGGTTGGCCCGCTTGGCGGCCACCAGCCCCGCGAGATACCGCTGGGTCGCGGTGTAGGCCGCCATCAGCTCCGCGTCGTCGGCCTCCCCGCCGAGGAACTTGTCGATGTTCTCCTGGAAGGAGCCCCGGTCCTCGTACGGCACGCCCAGCAGCTCGCAGATGACGATGGAGGGGATGGGCCTGGCGAACGCGGTCACCAGGTCCGCCGACGGTCCGGCCTCCTCCATGGCGTCCAGGTGCTCGGCGGTAATCTGCTCGACGCGCTCGGTGAGCAGCCGCATCCGCCGTACGGTGAACTTGCCCACCAGCGGCTTGCGGTAGCGGCCGTGCTGCGGCTCGTCCATGAGGAGGAACTCGCCGGGCGGCGCCGGAGGGACCTCGAAGTCGCCCATGTCGACGGTCGGGTGGTGGCGCATGAGCTCCTTGCGGGAGCTGAACCGCGGGTCGGCCAGGACCGCCCTGACCAGGTCGTATCCGGTGACCAGCCAGCCCTGGTGCCCGTCGGGGAAGGGGAAGCGGCTGATCGGGCCGTGCTCGCGCGCCTCGATCAGCTCCTCGGGCGGGTCGAAGGGACAGCCGGGCCGGCGCTCGGTCGGCATCGTCGTGACGGTGTGGAGGGATTCGTTCATGACCCTTTCCTCTTCTCGCGATATTACGTGTCAGGAACCATTCGGGAGCCGCGTCGAATTCGGAACTCCCGCCGGACAGGCCCGATCGACGCGACCCCGGCGGTCTCGCGGATCGGGGTCCCGCCCGCCGCGCTCCGCTCGAACAGGCCGGCGGGTCTCGGACGGGACCTTCTCCACGCCGACGAGACCGAGCCGCTCGATCCTGACGAGCAGCGCGCGGGGGGGAGGGTGCCGTCCCTTGTCGCCCGGAGGCTCGGACGGCGGTAACCGCCGGGCCACCGGCGGGGCCGGTCCCGCGACCACGTGATCGGCGGGACCCGGGCCGCGATCGCCGAGTCGTTCATGGCGGTCACTGTCGCCGCCCGCGCTGACACCGGGCCGTCGCCGTGCTGACACGGCCGCTGACACGGCCGCCGACACGACACAGCGGCCCCGGCCGCCGCCGGGACCTTCACCGGTCCGACGCGGTCGGGGCACGTTAGCGGAGTCGGGAAACCGGCGGGCAGCGGTCACCGCCGGGAGTGACCGTGACGGCGGACTCCCGCCGCCTCCCGAGCGCCGTTGAGGTCACCTCGGGCCGATCTCGCGACCGCCGCCCGTCACGCCGGTTCGACGGGCAGCCACAGCTCGCACGTCGCGGTGCTGAAGTCGTCCGCGCGCTCGAGGACCGCGACGATCGAGGGGCCCTGCCGCAGACGCCACGGGTTGGAGGGGAACCACTCGGTCGCGGTCGCGGCCCAGGTCGTCTGCAGGGCCTGCGGGTGCGGCCCCGCGGTGCGGAAGACCGCCCACATGCCCGCCGGTACCTCGATGGCGTCGAGGTCGTCGGGGACCGGCGTGTCCCGGGATACGGCGACCCCGTGCAGGTAGGTCAGCTCGCTCCCCTCCGCGCCGTCGGGGTCGAGGTCGTCGGAGACCTGCAGCAGGCCCCCCGGGTCGGTGTCGCCGATGGCCTTCAGCCGCAGATGCTCCTCCTGCGGCAGCGCGGTGACGTGCCGCTGGATGTGCGGGTTGACGCCCTGGTGGATGAGCGGAACGCGGGCCGCGTGTCCGACCAGCCGGAACGCGGGGCGGTCGACGAGGCGGGTGTCCATGGGGATGCTCCCTTCGACGGTCAGGCGGAACCTGAGCTGTGGTTGTGTGCGCAAGGGGCCTCCGTCGCGGCGCGCGTCACCGGGACCGCAGCCGTGGACCGCGCGGAACGCACGTCCGAACGCCTCGGTCGAGCCGTATCCGTACCGGACGGCGATGCCCAGCAGGTCGTCCTCGGCCCGGACGACGTCGGTGGCGGCGACGGTCATGCGGCGGCGGCGCACGTACTCCGACAGCGGCATGCCGGCCAGCGACGAGAACATCCGGCGCAGGTGGTACTCGGTCGTGCCGAGTTCCCTGGCCAGGCCGTGGACGTCGAGCTCCTCGGCGAGGTGCTTCTCCACGAGATCGACAAGCCGGTTGAGCGCCGAGATCACGAGGCCTCCTTTCGATGACAACCCTGCCGGAGGAACCCCGGCCGCACCCGACCGCCGCGATCCGATCCGATCAGGCGCCCGGACGGACGCGCACGCGTGCCCCCGCCCCGCGGTCGCGGCCCCGCCCGCCCGTTCCGAGCTGGATGAACGGTCTCAGCGTACTTTTTCGTTCCGCCTGCCCCCTGCCGGAGCGGCCTGGTTCCTCGCGGCCCTACCCGGGCCGGGCCACGCCGCCGGTGGCGTGCGCCGGCGTCGTGGCCCGCCCCCGCCGGCCGAGCAGGTGTTCGTGCAGGGCTCGGGCGGCGCGCACGAAGCCGCTCGTCCCCTTGCGGGCCGCCGCCTCCGCGACCGCGGGGACCGGGTCACACGCTCCGGCCCAGCGGGCGGCGTCGATCGCGAAGGAGAGCGCCTGGGTGTGCCCGGAATGCGGTCGCTCGTCCGGTCCTGGCAGGTAGACGGGCAGCAGCCCGGTCATGATCTCCCACACCTGCCGGTGCGCGCCCTGTCTCGCGCACTCCTCCAGCGCCGAGCGTACGGGGCCCGGCTTGGTCACGTCCCTGCGCAGGGACAGCCCGAGCTGCCGCCCGCACTCCACGGCGGGCAGGCAGCCGGCGGCGGCCGCGCCCAGCAGCAGCCGCCGGCCGCGCTCGGGCCAGGCGAACATGCTCAGCTCGGCCAGCTGGACGGCGATCAGCAGGGCCGTCGCCTCCCCCACCGGCCCGTCCTGGGAGAACAGCGCGGCCACGTACTGGTGGAAGTGGCCGGGCCGCTCCCAGATGCCGAGCAGGTACGGCAGCAGGTGCATGGCCACCGCCTCCCGGTCCGAGGGGAGCGTGAGCCGCCAGGACTCCATGTACACGCCGTCGCCCTCGCCCGTCCAGGGGCGCGGGTCCGACAGCAGCGCGTCGATCAGCGCCGATCCCGTCGGCTCCATCTGGATCCGGGGGTGCAGCCGGGGGGCGTGCTCGCCTTTCTGCCGGTCGTGCGTGTAGGCGCCGTTGGCATGTGCCCAGTCCACGCGCAGTCGCGGCTCCGGCCGGTCGGCCAGCCAGCGCGCCAGCGTGGCGCCCTCCCGCGAGGTCAGCTTCCCGGCACGGTCGATCACCTCCGGGTCCACCTCGCGCGGCAGCCGCAGCAGCGCCTGCCCCAGGTCGGCCGGGAGAGCCTGGACGCCCGCCCGCTCGTAGCCCTCCAGGCGGGCCACCAGCTCGGCGGGGTCGAGGCGGCCGGAGGTGAGGGTCGGGGTGGCCAGCAAATACGGCGGCAGCGTCCCGGCCTTCAGCGCGGCGTGGACCTCGGCGCAGCGCGCCAGCAGGGCGTGGTGCGGCGGTGAGACGTGACGCGGGTCCGGCAGCCGATCTCCCGGCGTCTCCTCCCGCTCCTCGTCGCGGCCTCTCCAGCTGCCCGACGACATGATCGACACGCCCAGGATCTCCGCTTCGAGCGGCGGCCCCTCCGTGAAGTGCTCCAGGTTGCCCAGCGGGGTGCCGTTCTTCCTGAGGCCCGCGGCGATGCTCTCCCTCAGCTCGGCGGGCAACCGGCCGAAGTCCACCTCGATGTCGCGCTCGCCGTCGCCCTCGGCGACGCGCACGCCGATGACGTGCCTGGCGTACTCGTAAGGGCGGTCGGGCTCGGGGACGGGCGGCTCCTGCCCGGGGTCGGCGGCCTCGCGCAGCAGCGCCTCGGTCCACTCCTCGAGGTGGACCCAGTGGCGCCGCTCGTAGATGCGGCCCCGGCCGGGGCGTGGCCGCTTGGACGGGTCGCGGACGAAGCCGTCGAGCCACCGTTCGAAGGTGACGACGTCGCCGACCTGGTTGTAGGTGGCGGTCAGATCCTCCAGCGCCGGCGGGAACGGCTCGCGGGCGAGCGGCTCGAACGGCGGCAACGGCACGGGCTCGAAGTCGTCGGCCGCCTCCGGCTCGGCCGCCACCACCACGCCGTAGTCCTGCGACAGCCGTGCCGCCAGCTCGGGGGGCAGCACGCTCGCCGCCTCGCGGACGGCCTCGGCCCCGGCGGGGGTGAAGCGCCGGGCGTGCTTGACGGCCAGGCCCACCGTGCGCTCGCGCACCTCGTAGGACTCGCACAGGAACGCCGAGGCGAGCGCCGCGGCCAGTTCGTCGAGGTCGCCGGGGTCGCCGGGGTCGCTGCCCGCGTCGCGTACGGCCCGGTCCAGGAGGGTCAGCCCGGCCCGTACCAGCTTGCCCTCGGGGCGGAACAGCAGCGCCGACACCGCCTCGCCGGCCTCCTCGCCGCTCAGCCCGCCCGCGCCGCGCAGCTGCCGCAGCGCCAGCTCGGCCACCGGTCCCGGCGCGGCGGGCAGCAGCCGCAGATAGTCGCGGGTGCGCTCGCCGCTCGGCGCCGGGGCGAGCATCTCGTGCAGGCGGGCGAAGAAACGCAGGTCGGTGGCGCTGCCACCGCGCAGCAACCGGCGCAGGCAGCCGTCGACCAGCGGCTCGGGAGCCAACCGGCCGGCCGCGACCTCGGCGCGCAGCGCTCCCAGCCAGGTGCGGCGACCGGTGTCCCACGAGGGCGGGTCGACGTTGTCCTCGCGCAGCGCCCGGCCCACGCCCTCGGCCTCGAACAGCCGGGGCACCAGGTGCCCGGCCAGCGGGTCGTGCTCCAGATCCGGCGGCTGGGACACCCAGGCGGTCGTGAGCGGGTCGTGCCCGGGCGGGACGGCGCCGGTGCGGCGCAGCAGTTCCAGGGCCAGCGGGATGCTGTCGTCCCTGGCCTGGGCCCGGTTGCCGCGCAGCCGCAGGGCCAGCCGTACGGCGAGGTCGGCCTGCCACTCCGGCGGTCGCGCGGCGATCACGCGCAGCAGCGGCCCGGAGTCGAGCGGCGGCCGCCAGCGGGTGAAGTCGCGACGGTAGAGCCAGGTCGCGACGGCCGCCGCCCCGCCGAGCGCGCCCGCGCCGGCGACCCGCACGGGCTCGATCCATTCCTCGCCGCCGGTCCACACGCCCCGGCGCCGGTCGTCTTCCTCGCTCACCTTCCTGGCGACGCCGATGTGGCCGGGCAGCTCGCGAGCCACCTCGCGGCGCCCGGTCTCGTCCAGGGCCAGTACGGCGTCCGCGACCAGGGCCGGGTCGCCGGCGGTGACGGCCGCGCGCACGCCCGGCCAGGCCCCGCTCACGGGGGGAGGTGTCGTCATGTCGCACACCGTAGAGATCGGCTCCGACAGAACCGGGCCTCACCTCCCCGTTCCCGGATCAGGTGTGTGCCCGGTCGGCACCGGCGCGCGTGGCCGCGGTCATGACGTGGCCTCCCCTTCCCGGACCGGGCCGCCGGGTCGTCGGCGACGGTCCGGCGGGATCTCGGCGATGGTCCTGCTCCTTCAGAGGCCGCGGGCGATGATGTCGCCCTGGGAGGTGGTGGCGCGGATGTCGGGTTCGACGGCGCCGTTGTTCCTGAGGGCGTTGCTGACGCGGCCGTGGCCGGTGCCGACCCCGACCCCGACGTCGCCGTCGCCGTCGCCGTCGCCGTCGATCGCGGTGAGACGGACGCCCGCGGCCTCATCGATCTTGATCTGGCGGTACGCGCCCTCGAAGGCGACGTCGCCGAGGCGGCCGCCTGGAGAACATCGCCCGCTTCCTCGACGTCAGGAGGCCAGGGAGCCCGCGCGGAACCGCAGGATGCCCTCGACGCCCTGCAGGAACGTCTCGCGGACCGCCGCCGGGTCGGCCAGGCAGCCCGCCACCATCGCGCCGTCCCGCAGCATGACGAAATGCCGGCCCGCGGGCTCGGGCGGCGTCTCCCCGGTTCGCGCGAGCAGGTCGACGACGGTGCGCAGGAACCACTCGCGGTGCGCGAGGACGGCCTTGTGCACGGGGTGCTCGGGGTTCGGATACTCCGCCACGGCGTTGAGGAAGGCGCATCCGCGAAACCCGGGCGACGCGATGTCCTCGGCGATCGCCCTGGCGACGGCTCGCACGATGTCGGCCGCCGGCAGGTCGCTGCCGAGGGCCTCGCCGACCCGGTCGCGGATGGCCTGGTCGGCTCCCCGCAGATACGCGACGACGAGCTCGTCCTTGCTGGGGAAGTGCCGGTACAGCGTCGCGCGGGTCACCTTCGCCTCCGCGACGATCCGGTCGATTCCCACGGAGTGGAGCCCCTCCGCGTAGAAGATCCGGGTGGCGGTTCCAAGCAGTCGCGCGCGTGCCTCGGACACCTGACCTCCAGTGTTCGTCGCCGTTACCGGGAGCTTAGCAGATAGAACGTTCGGTATCGACATGTCGGCGAGGTGCCGCAGCCCTCGCGGCGGTACCGGACCGCTATTCCGTCGCGCGCCCGGCCGAGGCGGCCGGGCCCCAGAAGGCGAGGTTGTGGTCGGCGGCGTAGTCGACCGGCCCGATCGCGTCCGGCTCCAGCGACTGGGTGTACGGGACGGGGGCGGTCCGGTCGAAGCGCTCCCAGCGGGGCAGCCCCTTCCCGTTGGGGTCGCCGGTCCGGGCGAAGTTGGTCCAGTAGGCGATCACCCGGTCCGACAGCCTCCGCTGGGCCGGGGTGAACGTGACCGCCTTCTCGGTGAACAGGTACGGCATGTCGCCCGCGTGGTAGGCGCCCCAGGGAAAGTCCGTCTTCAACGGCAGGAACATCGGGGCCCGGCGGTCGGCGAACTGGTAAGCGTACGTCGGCGCCTTCGCGCCGATCAGCCGGTTCTGCTCGAAGGTGGCCCTGGCCCACATGCGGTCGGTGAGCACGGCGGCCCACGCCAGCCCCGGGGAGCCGTACCGGGAGACCGGATACTCCGCGCGCACCTTCGCCGCGTCCCTGCCGAACGCGGTCCTCAGCAGCTCGCCGTACCGCTTGACGGTGACCGGCCTGCCCGCCACGTCGTGGAACAGCCCGACGAAGATCCGGTGCTCGTCGCGAGTCGCCCCGGAGATCACCGGAACCCGGTGGAAACGGCCCGCCCGCATCCGCGAGGCCGGTGACCCGGGCAGCGTCTCGCCTCCGTGGGCGTACGTCTGGAACATGTTCATGATCTGCGGCACCTCGAGGATCCTCTCCACCGGCAGGGCCCGCAGGCAGCGGAGGTCCTTACAGCCAAGCCGTGGGGCCACGTGCGTCCCCATCTGCTCGACCTCCGCGACCGTGCGCCAGGCGTAGGAGGGGTAGGCGGGGACGCCCTCGCCCATGCTGCCGGCGAGCATGTCCATCATGCCCTCGCCGCTCTGCATGACGGCTCGGTCGAACAGCCCTTCGCCGCCCGGCGAGGTCAGGTGCCCGCTGATGCTCAGCGCGCCCCACGAGACACCGAACACCGTCACGTTCGCCGGGTCCCCGCCGAAGGCGGCGGCGTTGCGGCGGACCCAGCGCAGCGCCGCCTGCTGGTCCTGCAGGCCGTACGTGCCCGACCCCCCGAGTCCCGGGTACCCGAATCCCCCGAACACCCCGAGCCGGTAGTTGATCGTGACCACCACCACGTCCCCACGGGTGGCGATCCGGCGCACGTCGCCGAGGTCGCCGGAGCCCAGGGCCCCGTCCCCGTGGATCCACACCATCACCGGCCGGTTCCTCCCCGGCGTGCGTGGCGCCGTCACGTTGAGGAACAGGCAGTCCTCGTCGGAGCCGGTCACCTTCGCGTAGTCGCTTCCCACCTGCGGGCACACGCTGCCCGGTTCGGTGGCCCGCCTGATCCCGGTCCAGGGTCTCACCGGCGCGGGCGAGCTCCAGCGCAGCTCCCCCACCGGCGGGGCCGCGTAGGGAATCCCCTGGAAGATCCGGTGCTCCCCCGTCGCCGTTCCCCGTACGGCTCCCGCGTCCGTGCGGACCACGCTCTCGTCGCTCCTGTCCGGCGCCGGCCCCGCGGGCACGCCCGTGCACGCCGGCACCAGCACCGTCGCCGCCATCGCGGCACTCGTCGTCATCCGTCTCATGCCCTCCACGCTGTCAGCGGACGGGCCGCTCCAGCAGATCCATCGATCCCGAACGCCCCGGGACAAATGTCCTTCCCGAGCGCCCCGGGAGCCGGAGAGGGCCGCCTGTCCAGGGGGCGCACCCTGTCGAAAACGGACACGAACTCCAGGGTTACCGACAGGAGCGTGCTCGGTCGTGGTCCGCGCCGGCGACCGTGCCGTAGATCTGGTGCGAGCAAGCAAGGCCACGCGGCCACCGGCACTGGAGGGTACGCGCGGCGCGAACGCGCGTCACCGGCGTTCGGAACGGAAAGCGCACACGAGTGCGAGTCGAAGAGAACTCCGTAAGCGACAGAAGGGAACCGACATGCGTACCTGGCGGAAACTGTCGAGGCTCGCGGCCTCGGCCACGATGGCCGGATGCCTCGCGCTGGCCGGAACCTCGGCGGCGGTCGCCGAGGCGACCCCGGCACAGGGGAAGGCCGCGCTCACCTGCGGCGCCGGCGTGTTCCTCGACGGCATCCGGGCCCTCGCGGTCACCGAGAGCGGCCGCGACGAGGTGTTCCTCACGAGCAACGGCGTGAAGATCTGGCCGGCCGGCTCGGCCTACGTCTCGATGGCCGTCAACCAGCGGGTCGAGGTCGACAAGTGCGTCCCCAACGGCGCCCAGCTCCGCCTCGTCGAGGTCGACGACCTCGACCCCGACGACGTCATCGGAGGCCAGACCATCAACGGGGACGTGACCCGGGACTACGAGTTCTGCTGCGGCGACGGCGGCCGGTACCGGATCGGTGCCGTCGCCTGATCCGCCGTTCCCGCGCGGCACCGCCCCCGGCCTTCCTCAGCCGGCCGGGCGCGGTGCCGCGCTCCCGCGGTGTTCCGGAAAGGCCCCGGGGCGAGCCCCGAGGGCGGATCGCCGGTGGCCGTGCCCCGGACGCGCCGGGGAGCCGGCGGCGGATCGCGCTCAGCCTCGGCCGACGGGAGTGGTGCCGAACATCAGGGTGCGCCGCCGGACGTCGTAGAAGACGGTCCCGGCGCTGGAAAGCAGTTCCTGGAGATTGTCGGCGTCGTCGGGGTCCAGCGTCAGGACCTCCTCCCAGGCGCCCTGGTCCAGGACGAGTTGCAGGGTGTAGGCACCGGGCCGGCCCGGCTCACCGGCGACCCAGCTGAACTGGTAGTGGCTGAGCTGGCGAACGACGATGCTGTCGTCGGTGACGGGCTGCTTGGGCACGTTGGCCATGGGCTTCTCCTGGGATCGTCGTTCACTGGACGGTGGCGGTCAGGCTCCGGCGCGACGACGGCGCCGATCGGCGCGGCCCCCGCGCGGCCGGACTGCCCACCGGACAGATGCCCGCTCACCTCGCCGTCACTCCGCGTGGTGACGCAACTCCCCTTCAAGATCTTCTTGTTCCGCTTTGCCGGCCCTTGGAACCCGGCGGAGCCGGTCGGCCCCCGGCGGGGATCCGTCACCGCGTGTCGCGCATCCCGAGGATGTACGTCGCGGTGAGCGCGACGCCGCGGTCCTCGTCGCGCGACAGATCCGCGAGGGCGCGTGACGCCGTGGTTCCCGGGATGTCCGCGAGCGCCTGCGTCAGTCGCCGGCGCGCGGGCGAATCGACGGTGTCGCGGGCGAGGCGATCGACGAGCTCGGCGGCGATCCGGTCCGCCGACGCGGAACGGTCCGCCAGCGCGCCCAGCGCGTCGGCCGCGTCGACGTCGTTCGCCCCCTCGACGACCATGTCGACGAGCGTCGGGACCGCGTCGGCCCCTCCGCGCCCCCCGAGCGCCAGGGCCGCGTACCTGCGGACCACGAGGTCGGGGTGCGCGAGGGCGCCGCGCAGCAGCGCGGTCGCCTCGCCGTCCGGGATCTCGGCGATGGACCGGACGGCGCGTTCGCGCACCTCGGCCGCCGGTGAGCCGAGGCCCTCCGCCAGCAGCGCCAGCCCGTCGTCGCCCGACCGCGCCAGGGCCCATCGAAGGGCTCCGGCGACGTGCGGGTCCGTCTCGCTCAGCGCCGCCTCGACCAGCGCCTCCACCGGCATCGAGACCTCCTCTCCCGAGGACAGGGCCGCGCTCTGGCGCCTCCCCGCGCTCTTCGAGCCCAGCGCCTGCAGGAGCGCGACGACCTGGAGGACGTCCTCCCAGCCCGCGGGTTCCGCGGCGCCGATCCGGCGGAGCCGCGTGAGCAGCTCCGTCTCGGCCGCGATGCGTTCCCGCGCCTGGCGGATGAGGTCGTCGACGAGCGCCGAGGGCGCGAAGCCGGGGTCGTCGAGCGCGCGCCCGACCTCGCGCAGCGACAGCCCCAGTGACCTCAGGCTCTCGATATGGAAGATGCGCCGGATGTCCTCCTCGGAGTACTCCCGGTAGCCGGCGACGGTACGGCCCGTCGGGCGCACCAGGCCGAGCGAGTCGTAGTGCCTGAGCATGCGGGCGCTGACCCCGGACCGTCGTGCCACATCACCGATCAACACTGCCCGTCACTCCTCCCGGCCGCTCCCTCCGAGGGCCACGACGCGCTTCGCCTCCTCGATCGCGAACTCGAATCCGGCGTCCGGGTCGCGCAGCAACCGTTCGGTGGCGATCGCGTGCGCGCGCACGCGCGGGTCCGGAGCCGTCGTCGCGGCGCGCAGAGCCGGGGAGATCACCTCACCGAGCGCGACCAGCGCCCGGCTGAGGCTCAACCGCGTCTCGCGTCCACCACGCCCGAGCTGTGTCGACAATACTGCGGCCAGCCGCGGCTCCTCGCCCTCGGGCACGAGCACGACCGCCGCCCGCCAGGCGCTCCGCGCCACCTCCTCGTCGGCGTCGGTCAGCAGCGCCCGCGTGATCGCCGGCCACACCCGCCGGTCCTTGATCTTGGACAGCGTGTGCAGCGCCTGGCTCCGGGCCTGCGCGCGCTCCGAGCGGACCTCGTCGAGAAGCCTCGGGACCGTCAGCGGCGCCGGGTGGCGGGTGAGCGCCCACGTGAGCATGTCGCGTACGTAGAATTCGGGCTCGATCGCGCACCGTTCGACGAGCTTGCCGACGAAGCGCGGGTCGGGGGTCGTGCCGGCCGCCAGCGCCGCCCGCAGCCGCACCGACGGGCGGCCGTCCTCCAGCCCCCGGAAAGCCCGGGTCACACCCTCGTCCTGTTCCGACATTTCTGACATTTCCGACATGGTCATCGGGACCACCTCCTTGACCCCAGTGAAGGCCTTGTCACAGTGTCAAGGTCAAGCGAGATCACCGGGCCCCCTCCGCCCGCCGGGTCCGGCGGGGGTGAAAGCCTCGGATCCCACGGCGGCCGCGGCCGTCACCGCGACGAAGGGAAGACATGGACATCATCGGAATGATCGACAAGGTTCGCGACTCCGCCACCGTCAGCCGCGTGTTCGGCGAGCCGATCACGCAGGACGGGGTCACCGTCATCCCCGTGGCCCGCGTCGGCGGGGGCGGCGGAGGCGGCGGCGGCAGGCAGGAGGGCGGCGAGAACCCGGCCGAGGGTTCCGGCGGCGGGTTCGGCGCGGGCGCGGTCCCGGCGGGGGTCTACGTCATCAAGGACGGCGAGGTCCGCTGGCAGCCCGCGATCGACTACAACAGGATCATCCTGGGCGGGCAGGTCGTGGCCGTCGTCGCGCTGCTCACCCTGCGCGCGTTCGCGCGCAGGCGCGCCCGCCGTTCATGATCACCGATTCGCCGGCGCCCCTCGCCCGGCGACGCGCCCGCACCGGAGACCGACGGGCATCGAATTCGCCGGCGCCCCCCCGTCCTGCGACGCGCCCGCGCCGGAGACCGACGGGGATCGAACCTGGCGGCCCGGCCCGGCGCCCCATGATCGTTCGGGAGGGCCGGGCCTGCCCGGCGAGCGGCTCGGGCCGTCGCCGTGGTTCGGCACAATGACTGGTGTGCGAGTTGAACTGCTCGGGCCGTTCGGGGTCCGGAACGCCGACGGGGCCGTGGTCGAGGTTCCCGGTACCCGGCTGCGCGCGCTGCTGGCCGCGCTCGCCCTCGAACCCGGCCGGAGCGTCTCACGCGGGAGGCTGGTGGACTGGATCTGGGGGCGGCGGCCGCCCGCGGACGAGGTGAACGCCCTGCAGGCGCTGGTGTCCAGGCTCCGCAGGGTGCTGCCGGACGGTGCGATCGAGGCGGATTCGGGCGGCTACCGGCTGGCCGTGGCTCCCGACGCCGTGGACGTGTGCCGGTTCGAGCGCCTGGTCGCCCAGGCTCGCGCCGCCGAGCCCGCGGCGCGGGCGGAGCTGCTGCGCTCGGCCCTGGCGCTGTGGCGCGGCACGGCCATGGCGGACATCGCGCTGCGCGACAGCGACGTGTTCGACGCCGCCGTCGCGCGCCTGGACGACCTCCACGTCGCCGCGCTCGGGGACCGGGTGGACGCCGACATCCGCCTCGGCCGTGGCTCGGAGCTCGTCTCCGAGCTGACCGGGCTGGTCGCCACGCATCCGCTTCGGGAGGGGTTCGTGGCGGCCCTGATGCGGGCGCTCGCCGAGGCGGGGCGCGGGACCGAGGCGCTGACCGTCTACCAGCGGACGCGAGAGCGGCTCGCCGAGGAGCTGGGCGCCGACCCGTCGGCCGAGCTCTCCGCGCTGCACACCGCGTTGCTGCGGGGCGAGCTGGGCGAGCGGGCGGAGAACCGCCGGACGAACCTGCGCGCCGAGCTGACGAGTTTCGTCGGCAAGGACGACGACGTCTCCACTGTCGCCGCCCTGGCTGCCGACCACCGGCTGGTCACCTTGACGGGGCCGGGCGGCTCGGGAAAGACGAGGCTGGCCACCGAGACCGCGCGGGCGATGCTCGCCGGGCTGCCCGACGGGGCGTGGCTGGTCGAGCTGGCCTCGGTACGGGCGGGCGATGACCTGGCGCGGGCCGCCCTCACCGCGATCGGCCTGCGTGAGCAGGCGTTGCTCGGCGGCGCGCGGGGCGGGAAACCGATGGACCGGCTCGTCGCCGCGGTCCGGGAGCGCGCGATCCTGCTGATCCTGGACAACTGCGAGCACGTGATCGAGGCGGCCGCGGCCTTCGCGGACCGGCTGCTGGGAGAGTGCCGGAGCCTGCGCGTCCTGGCCACGAGCAGGGAACCGCTCGGCATCACCGGGGAGGTGCTGTGGCAGGTCGAGCCGCTCGCGCTGCCCGCGAAGGAGGCGCCCCCCTCCGTGACCGGGTCCTCCCCCGCGGTGCGGCTGCTGCGCGACCGCGCGGACCTGGTGCGCAAGGACATCGGCTCCGACGCGCACACCCTGTCGGCGATGGCGGGGATCTGCCGGGCGCTCGACGGGATGCCGCTCGCGATCGAGCTGGCCGCGGCACGGCTGCGCACCATGTCCGTCGACCAGCTGGCACGCCGGCTCGACGACCGGTTCCGCCTGCTGACCGGCGGCAGCCGTACGGCGCTCCCCCGGCACAAGACGTTGCGCGCGGTCGTGGACTGGAGCTGGGACCTGCTGACCGAGGCCGAGCGGAGCGTGCTGCGGCGGCTGTCGGTGTTCTCCGGCGGGGCGAGCCTGGAGGCGGCCGAACGGGTGTGCGGGAACGAGGCGTCCGCCGGGGAGCAGACGCTCGACGTGCTGACCGCGTTGATCGAGAAGTCGCTGCTGATCGCCGACGGCGAGGGCGCGCCTCGCTACCGGATGCTCAACACCATCAAGGAGTACGCGGCGTACCGGCTCGCCGAGGCCGGGGAGGGCGAGCGGGCGCGCCGGGCGCACCTGGCCTACTTCATCGAGCTGGCCGAGACGGCCGACCCGCACCTGCGCCGGGCCGAGCAGATGGAGTGGCTGTCCACGCTCGACGCCGAGAAGGACAACATCGACGCGGGCCTGCGCGGGGCGATCGCCGAGGGATGGGCACAGGAGGCGATGCGGCTGGTCGGGGCCGTGGGCTGGTACTGGTTCCTCGTCGGGTACCGGGCCAAGGGCACCGAGCTGAGCGTCGCGGCGGCCTCGCTGCCCGGTGAGGTGTCCGACGAGGTGCGGGCGATGGCGTACACCGTCGTGACGATATTCATGACCTCCGGGGTCGGCGACCAGTACCAGGCACGGGAGTGGATCGACAAGGCGCACCGGCTCACCCGGCGCGGCGAGTACCGCAACCCGCTGCTCGGGTTCGTCGGGCCGCTGGAGCGGATGCTGCGGGAGCCGACGGACTTCCTGCCCGCGTTCGAGCCGCTCATCGCCGACGGCGACCCGTGGGTGCGCGCGCAGGCCAGGCTCACCCGTGGCCGGTTGCGGCTCACGCTCGGCGGCGACGCGACCGACGTGGACGCCGACACCGAGATCGCCCTCGCCGAGTTCCGCACGCTGGGCGACCGGTGGGGGATCTCGATGGCGCTCACCTTCCTGGCCGACCGGCTCGCCATGCGCGGCGAGCTCGCACGCGCGTGCGAGCACCACGAGGAGGCGGTCGCGGCGCTGGTCGAGGTGGGCGCGGCCGAGGACGTGGTCGGCCTGCGGGCGCGGCAGGCCCAGCTGTACTGGCTGCTCGGCGACGAGCGGTCCAGCGCCGCCGCCATGGCGGAGGCGCAGCGGTGCGCGGGCGGGATCACCTGGCTGGACGCGCTCGCCGAACTGGCGCTGTCGAAGGCGCAGCTGGCGCGCTGGCGCGGCGAGCCGGACGAGGCACGCCGGCACCTGGCCGCCGCGCGGGCCGAACGCGCCGACTCCGTCCAGGCCAGGACCCTGGACCTGTACGGCTACCTCACCGAGGATCTCGACGAGGTCCGCGCGTACCGGACCGAGGCGTTCCGCGCGGTCGTGGAGTACGCCTATCCGCCGCTGATCGCCGAGGTGCTGATCGGGATCGCGGACCTCGCGCTGCGCCGGGGACAGTACGAACAGGCCGCGCGACTGCTCGCGGCGAGCGACGGCGTGCGCGGTACGCCCGATCGTTCGCACCCGGACGTCCCCAGGATCGCCACCGGCGCGATGGACCGCCTCGGTGAGACCGTGTTCGCCGAGGAGACCCGCGCCGGCCGGCGGCGGGACTGGCGCGAGCTGGCCGAGATCACGCTCGCGTCGTGAACGCCGGGCGCGCCCACGGGTAACCGATCGGCGTGAGTCCGCGTGGTCTCGTCCAGGCTCACCGGGCTCGTCCGGGTTCGTCCGGGAAGCTGGTCCGCGGCCGGCCGGGCGGCGCCGTGGCGAGGTCCTGCGTGCGGCGCGTGCCTCCGGGGCAGGACGGCGCCGCTTCGGCCGGGCCGGACCGGCCGGGCGACCCGCGGGCGCTTCGCCCGCCCCCGCCCCGGGTGGTCGCAGGAGATCCACCGCCATCGGCGGGTCTCCCCCCCGCCGATGAGTACGACCTCGCTCCCGCACGCCTTGCGCGGCCCCCGGGCCACGGTCGCCCGTTCCTCGATCCCGACGGCCGATGCGGCGATCTTTATGATCCTTTAACATGGAGTGGTCTAAAGTACTAGCAAGCTAGATAAATGGAGAAACCAGTGATCGAGTTCCATCTGGACGGCAGATCGGGGATCTCGCCGTACCTGCAGCTCGTCCAGCAGGTACGGCAGGCGCTGCGGCTCGGCCTGCTGCGCGAGGGCGACCAGCTGCCGACCGTCAAGGAGGTCGTGGCGCAACTGGCGATCAACCCCAACACCGTTCTCAAGGCCTACCGGGAACTCGAGCACGAGGGCCTGGCGGCGGCCCGGCCGGGCGTGGGGACGTTCGTGACGAAGACGCTGGCCGACGCCTCGCTGGCCGCGCACGGCCCGCTGCGCCAGGACCTGCGGCGCTGGCTGGCCAAGGCCCGCCGGGCCGGCCTCGACGACGAGAGCATCGAGGCGCTGTTCATGACCACCTTTCGGACCACCTCTCAGGAGGACATAGCGTGACTCCCGTCCTACACGCCCAGGCACTGGGCAAGAGGTACGGCAAGCGCTGGGCGCTGCGTGAGTGCACCATCGACATCCCGGCGGGCCACGTCGTCGGGTTGGTGGGTCCCAACGGAGCCGGCAAGACGA